>JAGRJR010000059.1:8578-19890 GCA_020442635.1 Lysobacterales bacterium | reverse complement strand
ACTGGTTGGGATGTTGAACATTCGGAGTGGTTGAACAGAACTTTGGAATTGGCCTGGAAAGCCAAGTTACAACTTAAGCTCAATCTACAGTTGCTGTCACATTTACGTGAACAGTCGGATGAGGCTGCCATCCAGATTTTTAACCGCAACTTAAAAGACCTGTTATTGGCAGCTCCAGCTGGCGGTCAGGTCACTTTGGGTTTAGATCCTGGCTATCGAACAGGTGTAAAAACAGTGGTGGTTGATGCCAATGGCAAGTTGTTGGATACCGCAGTAATTTATCCACATGCGCCACAAAAGCAGTGGGAACAGGCCAAACAAACTTTGGTTAAACTGTGTGAAAAGCATACAGTCAAACTCATCGCAATTGGAAATGGTACGGCTTCCCGTGAAACCGATCAACTGGCGGCTGAGTTGTTAAAACAAAATAAAAGCATTCAGGCACAAAAAATCATGATTTCGGAAGCCGGTGCTTCGGTGTATTCAGCTTCCGAGTTGGCGGCAAAAGAATTTCCTGATTTGGATGTTTCCTACCGTGGTGCAGTTTCTATTGCCCGCCGTTTGCAAGATCCACTGGCAGAGTTGGTGAAAATTGATCCCAAAGCCATTGGCGTTGGGCAATATCAACATGATGTTAATCAAGCACAATTATCCAAAGCATTGGGCGATTGTGTGGAAGACTGTGTGAACAAAGTCGGTGTGGATGTGAATACAGCTTCAGCGCCTTTATTGAAATATGTGGCTGGGGTAACAGATTCTGTGGCGCAGGAAATAGTTAACTACCGGGATGCCAATGGCAGTTTTACCAACCGCAAACAGTTATTGAAAGTCAGTCGTCTGGGCGAAAAAATGTTTGAGCAATGCGCTGGCTTTTTGCGCATTCGCGGGGGTGATCAACCTTTGGATCAGTCAGCAGTTCATCCTGAGGCTTATCCATTGGTGGAGAACATTCTAGAAAAGTTGAACGCAAAAATAGGTCAGGTGATTGGTCAAAGTAGCTTGTTGGCACAATTAAATCCGAATGAATTTGCCAATGACCAATTTGGTTTGGTGACCATCAAGGATGTGATTGAGGAGTTGAAGAAACCAGGCCGCGATCCTCGTGGTGAATTTAAAACTGCCACATTTGATGATGAAGTACATGAAATCAAGGACCTCAAAGTGGGCATGAGATTAGAAGGGGTGGTCACCAATGTGACTGCTTTTGGTGCCTTTGTTGATATTGGCGTGCATCAGGATGGCTTGGTGCATATCTCGGAACTGGCTGACCAATATGTTAAAGACCCTGCCGATGTTGTGAAGGCTGGTCAAGTAATAAAAGTGCGGGTTTTAGAAGTGGATGCACAAAGAAAACGCATTTCCTTAAGCGCCAAATCAGGTGATGGCAGTTATACCAGAAATACTGGCAAGCCAACAAATAATCAACAATCACAAAACAAAACACAACATCGACAAAACAATGTCAGAAATAGACAAAGTTCAGCCCAACAAGGCGCCTTCGCTGGTGCATTGGCTGATGCGTTTAACAAGGCAAAAAAATAAACAGGAGGGTATATTATGGTTTTGCAAGATTGACTCATTAATAAAATTCCTGACAACAGGATTAACATCAAATTTACAACTTGCTGACTATAATGGAACTTATTCACCTATCTAATCAAAAGGATTACGATTAACCATGAAAAAAATCTGGACAAACTCAATATTGTTGATGTGTTTTTTCCTTACACAAGCGAAAGCGGTTCAATTATCTAACAATGGTTCAGGAGAAGTCTTAATATTTCCTTACTATACCGTAAACAACAACCTGAATACTTTATATTCTGTCATTAATACCACTGAAGACCCCAAAGTCATAAAAATTAATTTTTATGAGGCTGACAATGGCCGTGATGTGTTGTCATTCAATGTGTATTTAAGTGCTCATGATGTCTGGACTGGTGCTTTAATTCCAGTTGTTTCTGAGCATGAGGGTCATATGGGTGAGAACAGTGCCTTGCACCTGACAGCGGATCAATCCTGTGCGCCACTTTTGGTGAAGAATGGACAAGAGTTTTTACCTAATGACATTGAAGAAGATCTCTGGACTGACCTGCAGCGTTTGAGGGCCGGTTATTTTGTGGTTTTAGAGATGGGTGTTTTAAGTGGTTTTGCTGAAGAATATGCTCACCATGGCGGTAATGGAATACCTGAAAATTGTCCGGGTTTGGCAGAAGCCTGGGAGGTTGAGCCAGGTGAACCATGGAATTTAAATACCACCGTTTTTCCTCCTTCAGGGGGATTAATCGGAGGCGCTCATGTCGTTGATGTGAATGATGGTGTTTCTTTTTCTTATGACGCTGTGGCTTTGGAAAATTTTTGGGGTGATGATGTAGTCATGCACACCCACCCGCAAAATCATCGTCCTGATCTCAGGGACGCGTACCCCGAATCTAAGATATTGCTTGATAGTGGAGAACTTGCGGTTTCACAGTGGGATCATGGCTTTGAAGCCGTTTCAGCTGTATTGATGAAAAGTGAGGTGTGGGGTGACTATATGCTTGATACGGTCGTAAATGGTAAATCAGAATGGGTTGTCACCATGCCCACTAAATATTTTCATACCAATTTAAGCGAAGCTGAAACAAGTCCATTCTACAATCAGTGGAGTGGTGTGGCATCTTGTGATTATTTTGATAACGAAAAGTATGACAGGGAAACGCAGACTGAAAATCCCGTAATCACTTGTCCTGGTGTTTGTCCCCCGACTGCTCCATTTCCAGATATGTGTTTTGCCAGTAATGTGGTCCGATTTCTCCATCCGGCTGCTGGTACAACGGTTCCTCGTATATTAGGGGGTGATACCTTGGTAACTATCAGAAGTCCTTCTGTACTCCACGCAACAGAATCTGGGTGGATGTCTCTGATTTTTGGCAGTCCCGAATTGAATCATCGACTAACTTCAGGTTCTGGTACTTCATATAATGGTTTGCCCGTTGTTGGATTTGTGGTACAGAAGTCCTATAACAGTGGCGCTCAAGAAGGCCTATTGGCACAATACGGCAGTTTGTTTGCGCTTAAGGGTAAAGTAGAGGCTGATGATTAAAAAGATGGAGAAACATATTATTACAATGAGGAACAGTATATGAAAAAGGTATTGATCGCATTGACTTGGATGTTTTGTATATCCAGTGATCTTAAAGCGGTGCATATCGCACAAAACCATGTTGGCCAAGTGCTGATTTACCCCTATTACACAGTCAATAATGGTTTGAATACCACTTATTCGGTGGTCAATACCACTGAACATGCCAAAGCCATAAAAATAAATTTCTATGAAGCGGCCAATGGTCGCAATGCCTTGTCCTTTAATGTTTATCTGAGTTCTTTTGATGTTTGGACGGGTGTTTTAACTTCAGTGATTTCAGAATTAGAAAATCATATCGGTGAAGCCAGTATCACACACCTGACAGCTGACACTTCATGTGCCCCTTTTTTAAGGAAGGCAGGGCGGGAATTTTCACCTGAGTATCTATCAGGTGACTCTAATACAAATATGTCCCGTCTGAGAGAAGGACATTTTGTGGTATTGGAAATGGGCAAAGCAACATCATACGAAAGTAATACATATTTTTTTACCGATCATGGTTCAACTGGAATACCCTCTGCCTGTAATGAGTTAGTTGCTGCGTGGGAAAATGATCAGTTTGCGTATGCAGGAGAAATCTCAGCACCACAAGGGGGGCTTTTGGGTACAGCCAGTTTGGTTGATGTTGCCGAAGGTGTATCATTTTCTTACGATGCCTTGGCTCTGGAAAACTTTTGGCAAGGAGATGTTGTACATACAGCACCAGATAATCCTGAGCCTGATTTAAGTTTTGCAATGCTGGAATCCAAAATTTTGATGCCCAATGGTGATGTGGTTGTATCAAACTGGGACAGTGGGTTTGAAGCCGTATCTGCGGTGTTGATGCAAACTAAAATCTACAATGAATTTGTACTGGATAGGCTTATCAATGCACAAACGGAGTGGGTGGTGACCATGCCGACTAAATACTTCCACACCAATTTTGATTTACCTCAGGAAGGCAGGTTTCCTTTTTCCTCTGAATGGAATGGTATGAATTCATGTGATGAATTTAGTGCAACTGTTTGGGACAGAGAAGAACAGGTGGAGGTTCCCTTTATCTGCACTGTTTCAGTATGTCCTGAAGAACCTCCTACTCCCACTTTTTGTAAAACAAGCAATGTAATTGAATTCCATTTGGATGATGTGGATACAAGCGGTTCGAGTCAAATTTTAGGCACGTCAGATAAAATAACTATTCAATCACCTCAATTTTCTCATGCGACAGAATCAGGATGGGCGCGTTTCAATTTTAGCAATGAGAATAATGTTTTGAACTCAACAAATGACCATATTTACAAAGGCTTACCTGTGGTTGGCTTTGTTGTGCAGAAATACTTTAATGCCAATGCCCAGCCTGGTTTGTTGGCCAAATATGGCGGCTTGTTTGTACATTCGGGAAGTTTGCTTGTGGAAAGTGAAGAATGAATAATTATATGTATGTTATGAAAAAAATTATCTTGGGACTGATTTTTTTTGGATATATGGGTCAAGTTGAGGCTGTGCACAAATCCAACAACAGAACCGGTCAAGTATTGATTTATCCATATTACACGGTGAACAATGGCTTGGACACCATTTATTCGGTGGTCAATACCACTGAGCACACCAAAGCCATTAAAGTCAATTTTTATGAAGCCAGCAATGGAGCGAATGCGCTGACATTTAATGTTTATCTCAGTGCTTATGATGTCTGGACGGGTGTTTTAGTTCCTGTGAGTTCAGAACATGAGGGTCATTTCGGTGAAGCAAGTATTACGCACCTTACTACTGATACATCATGCGCACCGTTCTTAAGAAGAAGGTTAGGACAGGAATTTTTGCCTGAGAATATCAATGGTGACCATAATGCGGATATGTCCCGTTTGAGAGAAGGTCATTTTGTGATTTTGGAAATGGGTAAAGTATCATACGGAAGTCATACCTATGCTTTTACCGATCATACTGTAACTGGAATACCCGCTGACTGTAATGAGTTGGAAGCGGCGTGGGACAATAACCAGTTTGCCTATGCAAATGAAATATCAGAGCCAACAGGAGGGTTGTTGGGATCAGCCAGCATAATTGACGTCAGTGATGGTGTGTCGTTTTCTTATGATGCCATTGCTCTGGAAAACTTTTGGGGTGAGGAGATTGTTCATACTGCGCCAGAAAATCCTGAACCGGATTTAAGTTTTTCAATGCTTGAGTCCAAGGTTTTGATGCCTAATGGGGATGTTGTTGTATCAAACTGGGACAGTGGTTATAAGGCCGTATCTGCAGTGTTGATGCAATCTAAAATCATCAATGAAAATGTGCTGGACATACCTATCAATGGGCAAACAGAATGGGTGGTGACCATGCCGACCAAGTATTTTCATACCAATTTTGGTTCATCACAGGCAGTTAGATTTCCTTTTTCCTCTGAGTGGAATGGCATGAATTCATGTGATGAATTTATTCCAACAATTTGGGATAGAGAAGAACAATTAGAAGTAACCGGCATTGTCTGTACTGCACCATTATGTCCTCCAGAACCTCCTAATCCCAATTTTTGTAAAACAAGCAATGTGCTTGAATTTTATTTACCTACAACAGATTTGCTTTCCAGAAGTAAGGTTTTGGGTACATCAGAAAGGGTAACCATTGCGTCTCCCCGTGTTGCACATGCAACGGAATCGGGATGGGGAAGGTTAATATTAGAAAAAGATGACATCAGTTTGACTTCATCAGACGGCCATGTTTACAAAGGCTTGCCGGTGGTTGGCTTTGCGGTACAAAAATATTTCAATGCTAACGCTCAGCCAGGATTATTGGCAAAATATGGAAGCTTATTTGTGCACAAAGGTATTTTAGAAGTTGATGGGGACAATTAACTAAAAATATATCTGGGGAGAGTTGTGATTTGAAAAATATGTGTTCTTAAACACTGTATAAAAGTTACCCCTGCTTCTTGTTTCCATTCGGGATTAGGAAAAGCTCACCTCAGTCTTGAGTCTCTATCAGTGTCGAGTTTTTACTCATACTCATAACTTTTAGATGCGCATGTGTACAATCAAAAGTTCAAGGGTTTACTTCAGGGCTTATCTTTACTCTGATTTTCTAAGCGATGGCTGCTGCTTTGGTCATGTGTTCAAACATGTCTCTGATCGAACGTGGTGTTAATTTTGGTTTTATCCTATACTTTTTCTTGCTGAATCGATCCACTGCAAAATAGACAATCTCATCATTGACTTTAGTTTTAGCAATAAGTAGATGACAGGATTCTACCCGGTCTACATAGGTTAAATTGTGAATGCCACTTATGTTGTTAATGTTGATGATTGATTTAACCAAGGCCAAATCCCTGCCTTCCAATAAGCAAGCAACTGACATATTCATACGAACCCTCATTTTAACTGTTATTTTTCTTGTGGTTAACGTGTTTTGCACCCTAACAAAACACATAAACTACAGTACTATAAAGTAAGAATGAAATTTGAGATGTAATTCACAGTACAAGAAATATATAAGTATATACCAGTTGAGTGGTTGTTTATGTAACATGAAAAAATGTCACTGTTTGGTACTGCCATATATTAAGCGGCTTGGTACATATCCTAGAGCAAGCCAGCCAATGTTTTAACTACTCTACCTATGAGATTAAGTCTGGACAAGTGATAAATGGCCCGCTAAAAGCACTTTTGCAAATAAGTTCAATAAAATAAATAAAGAGTAAAGTTATGCTTTCATATGCGGTAGGTTTCCCCCTTTTACAAAAGCTTGATAAAAGGGGGGTAGGGTTCACAATCTAAACGGTCATTTCTTCTTCAATATTTTGGACTTTTCTTCGTGCCAATGCCAAATTGGCTTTCTCTTTGTCCAAAACTAAATAGATAAAGAGTCCTTCTTGCTTGGCCATGGGGCGTATGATGTGGTACTGAGTACTCAAGGTGATTAAAATGTCTTCAATATTGCCTTTAAGTCCCAGGTTTTTCATGGTTTTTAGCTTGGCTTTCACCACTTCGGAGTTACCTGCTGCTGCTAACTCCATGTCCACTCCTGTGCCTTCTTGCCCCAAGATCATGCCGGAAGTGCTGTCTACCAAAGAAGTACATTTAGCGCCGTCAATGGTAAGCATTTCTGCTAAGCTGGTTTTAATGTCTGCCATATTTATTTCCTCATTGTTATTGATCGTTATTGTTTCTGTCATTCATCAGCTGACAGAGTGGCTGTTTCTAAATAGTTGGCTAATTTGAATAGGTAATAACGGGTCTGTCCTAAATTAGGATCATCTCCGCTAATTAAGCTTAAAATACACTTTTTACCTTGATATAGAGTTTGTACCATGTAAATGACACCCGTATCAGTTTCGATACAAGTGGATTGGAACTTAGATTTAATGATTTGTTTAGCTGCAGCCTGGCTTAAAGCAGTTATCGAACTGGTGACAGCAGATAATTTGTTGGAATCAAATTTGAACTCATTACAAAGCTCTGAAAAAAGCGTAAATCCATCTGCTGAAGTTAAATTAAGCGCTTTGATGTTGTGTAGTTTGGAATCCATGTTTTTGAATAAATGTTTAAATGTGATGTTCATATCGAGTTATCCTTCAGGTTGTTTCATCTATTGCTATCAATGTATGCATGATTAACATGGCACTTTCTTTTCTTCTGGGATCTATTGTGTATATAGGGAGGCTTACTTCATATCTTTTGATGATGTTCTCTATTTGCTTAATGGTGGTATCAGCTGATGCGTTTTCACAATGTGTTACTGCTATTACACATGGCATACCTTCCTTCACCTCAAAGAAGCTCAGTAAATGTGACAGTTCTTCAATTGATTCTTGGTTTTCATTTTTTACCAGAATAACTAAGGCCCAAAGGCCCGTTTTTACAAACTCCCATACCATAGAAAATTTTCTTTGGCCTGGTACCCCATAAAGGCCAAGGCTCAAATCCTCACCAATCATAATTTGTCCAAAATCTATGCCTACTGTTGTCATTTTTTTTCCGATGTTTTCTGTGGCTTCTACATCGGTATTGATGGGCGCAAACCCACTTAAGTTTTCAACAATGGTTGTTTTTCCCGATCCAACCGACCCAATAAAAGCGACTTTTCTGTGCATTGCTGCTTATTCCTTTTTTTATTTCAGCCCGAAGAATTTTTTTAAACTGCCTATAAAGTGTGAGTCATGTTTTTGAGGTGTGATCATTTGTTGTCCTGATTCTTCAGAGACAACCATTCCGGTCATCAATGTGGCATTTAGGAACTTGTTGACAATTTCATTTGAATAACCTGTAACAGTGACCAAATCCTGAAAACTTGCGGTATTTTTCTTTAGTCGTGAACATAGATTAATAAACTCTGGCTCAAACTTATATTTCCCAAAGTTAGGCCAACTGATTAGTTTAAAAACTTTTTTTCGCTCATTAAATGAACTATTGATCAAATCATTTTCTTTAAAAAATCCGAGGTTCCAGTTAAACACACTCAAAGGCATTTGATGCTGACTCTCGAGAACAAAAGTATCATGAATGTATTTGAATTTGATACCAGAGATACTTTGTCTTGCTAGGCGCTGCATGAGCTCATCGTTCATTTCTAACGAAGATCTGGCAATATTGGCTTGGTTATCAATGATTATGGCAAATTCAGGGTGCTCAATTAACAGCATTTTGTCTGTTTGTTTTTGACACAGTTGTAGGATGAATTGCTGAATGCTGATGATTTGCGTCGTTGGTGTTTTAACTTTTGGTAGGGTTTCTTTCAAAGTGTTGCCTAATAACTCGAAAATCTCTCTAACGCTTTTCGGGTTGAGGGTAGGTTTGATTTTGTGTTGTTCCTGATTAACACAGTCCTTGGCATAATACGTATTAATCCCCAGCGTTTTGGTTTTGTGGATCAGTACATGGCAATGTTCTATATCATCAACAAAGTTCAAATTCAAATCACCAAAAATATTATTGATGTTTATGATTGATTTGATCACTGCTAAATCCCTGCCATCCAAGGTACATGCAATATTTAATTCCATCTTACACCTCGTATAATAATGTTACTATTTGATATACATATTTACATATAACTATAATATAAAAAATCATTTTTGTGTAAGTAAATATACAACAATGTAAAAAAATGAAATAAATTAAAAGTTGTGTATCAGTGAAAAAATTATTTTTTTATAGAAACGCAGCGGCTAGTAGTCTGTTAACTGTGATATGCGGGAATGATTTACTCAATGCTGGTTTAATGTGGTACGTGAACATTCGTAAAAATGTCAAAATTTGTCATAAATTTTTAAATTTTCAATAAATTGAATCATATTATTTTTATAAAAATTCTAACTTGGCAAACTTAACGGCTAAAACCTTAGGTCCTGTGTCTTTAAATTGTACTAACACTTGTAGGTAGTCGCCTTTGCCGCTCATGTCGGTGATAACGCCTTCGCCGAAGCTGGGGTGACGGACGGATTGGCCGATTTGGTAAGGTGAGTCGGGAGTCGTTTGTCTTTGTGACTGGTAGGTTGTGTTGAGCTGGTGAACGCTTTGGTAGCTGCTTGGGTGGATGTTACCACGTATTTGCTTGATTAACTCCTTGGGTATTTCTCGCAGGAATTGTGAAGGTTGGCAGGCATTGATTTTTCCGCGCATGCGTCGTGAGGTGGCATAGCTCAAGAACAACTTTTTCTCGGCACGGGTGATGCCAACATACGCCAAACGACGCTCTTCTTGCAATTTGTTAAAATCTTCCATGGAATTTTGGTGAGGGAACAAGCCTTGTTCCATACCCACAATAAATACCACAGGAAATTCCAAACCTTTTGCTGAATGCAAGGTCATCAATTGCACATGTGGTTCATTAACCTGGGTGGTATCGCCTGCATCAAGGCTGACTTGAGCCAGAAATGCACCCAAGGGTGTTAAGCCGAGGGCCAAGTCTTCATCACTGATCACAAATGTCTCTGCAGCATTGATCAGCTCATCCAGGTTTTCCAGACGAGTTTGTGCCTTTTCAGGCGGTTCTTTCAGATAATGATCTTTGAGGGCAGTGCGTTCAATGACATCAGAAAACAGGTTTGACAGGCTTTGTTCTCCTTGGTGATTGGTGCTGTTAAAATCAAGTTCATCAACCAGGTTAACAAAGGCTGAAAAGGACGTGGCAGCGCGATTACTGAGCTTACCTTCTTTAACCAATTTTTGTCCGGCTTCCCATAAACTGCTTTGTTCCAGCTGTGCATAGTTGCGAATCATATTGATGGTTTGCAGGCCAATGCCACGCGTTGGGGTATTGATCACTCGCTCAAAGCCAATGTCATCATGCCGGTTATTGACCAAACGGGCATAGGCCAGCACATCTTTGATTTCCAGTCGTTCAAAAAATCGCAGTCCACCATAAATTTGGTAAGGAATGCTGCGTTTGAGTAGTGCTTCCTCTAGCAGTCTTGATTGTGCATTGGAACGATAAAGTATGGCTATTTCATCGGCTAAAGTGCTTTGCGAAAGTAAGCTCTCGATGGTTTCACCCACAAAAAAGGCTTCATCAAATTCTGAATGCGAACCATAAACGCCTACAGGCTCGCCTTTTTCCTGTGCAGACCACAGGTTTTTGCCCAAACGCTTTTTATTGTGAGCAATGACACCGTTGGCTGCATCCAATATGGTTTGTGTCGAGCGGTAGTTTTGTTCCAGTTTATACATGGCAGTATTGGCGTATAAACTTTGAAAGTCCAGAATATGATCGACTCGGGCGCCACGCCACGCATAAATCGACTGGTCATCATCGCCAACAACCAGCACTTTGTTATTTTTACCAGCCAACAGCTGGATAAATGCTGACTGGATGGCATTGGTGTCCTGAAATTCATCCACCAGAATATGCGAGAAACGTTGGCGATATTTTTTTAAAACCTCTTCATCATTGAGCAACAGTTCATGCGCCCGCAGTAACATTTCTGAAAAATCAACCAAACCGGCCCGCCCGCAATGGTCATCGTAATGACCAAAGACTTTGATTAAGGTTTGGTTGTTGTAATCACCAAAATCTTCCACTTCATGGGCGCGCCTGCCTTCATTTTTCTGGTCATTGATAAAGGCTTGAATAGTTCTTGGTGGCCATTGCTTTTCATCCAGTTCCAAATCAGCAAGACAACGCCTGATCAAGCGGTATTGGTCATCTGAGTCAAGAATCTGGAAGTTTTTCGGTAAGCCTGCGGCTTCGGTATTGATTTGCAGCAGTTTCA
>JAGRJR010000059.1:0-8478 GCA_020442635.1 Lysobacterales bacterium | reverse complement strand
AGCAATGCCATGAAATGTACCAATCCACATGTCGCGAATGTCACGTTTGAGCATAAAAGACACTCGGTTTCGCATCTCCGCAGCGGCTTTATTGGTAAAAGTTACTGCTAAAATGCTGTAGGGTGAAACAAACTCAGCCGAGATTAACCAGGCAATGCGGTGAACCAGTACCCGAGTTTTTCCACTGCCAGCACCAGCCAACACCAGTGCATGTTGCGCATCGGTAGTGACAGCTTCAGTTTGGTTTTCATTGAGGTTTTTGAGTATGTCTTCCGTGTTTAGGGTCATAGTAGCCAGTTTAAGTGTTGTGCCAGATCCACAGTTTTATATTCGGTTGATTGTTCAGTCAATAGGGCAAGGATGTCATCAATGCCATTGGGGTTTACTGGATAAAAAATGCAGATTTTATCACAGACCGCTGGTGCTGAAATGGCAACGATGCCAGCTTGTGGGTGCTGATAACACACTACCTGTCCAGGATGATCCTTTGGATGGTCTTGTTGTTCGACCCAATAGGATTGTTTGATGTTTTGTTGCTCAAATTGTCCAAGACAAATCTTTTTCTCGCTGATCGGCCAATCTGTCGCTTTAAATGCCTTAATTTCAAGACCATGCGCTGAAAAGGCACCTATTGACAAACGTTGTGCCATGAGCCAGTTGATGTACTGGTTGATATCATCAGTGTCGAAGTATTTTGCAAACTGGGACCAGGAAAACCAAGGTGTGAATAATAAATGATCAACGAGGTAAAAGTGATTATGGGTTTGGCTGATCACGGCTGTTTTGGGGTCTTTGCTGAGTAGTGCGGTTTCAATAACCCGCCACAGGTTTGTCAATCCCATTTGTTCATAATGATTGTGCATCATCGCCACCAAATCCAGATAGGTCATGTAATTGGCATGATTGACTAATACGCCTGTTTGTTCCCTGAGTTTCTCATAAGTGGGTGGTGAAATCATGCCTTTGTGCATTAACTCGGCTTCAAATTTTTCCGCCAATTGCGTATTATTCGTAAACAAGCAAAAAGGGAGGTGTAACAGACTTTGTTCCGAACTAATGGGTTGTAAACCATCTGGCATTTGTCCATTGCTAGCACCAATCGATAATACCTTGTCGGCATTCAACTCACCTTGAAAAGCAGCGGTGGCATATTGATTGATGTTCAGTTGTACAGGAAATTTAGGTTGCAACAATTGTTCAGATGAAAATGCGGCAGCACAAACCACGAGCGCTGTTTGCTCATTGATGCCCAAAACAGCAGACAAATCTCGAGCTATTAGCGTGGTCAATTCAGCGGCTTGTTGCTTGTTTAATGTCTGTTTGATGGGCTTTTGACAATCCAGTGTCAACATGCCATCGCAACGATGGGTGTAATTCATTGGGCTTGTTTAAACCAAGGTGTGATGACCGCAGAAAGCTCGGCTGTGCCAGTTTTACGTAGGGCTGAAAAAACCTGACAAGTAGCCGTATCACTGATTTTGGCAATTTCTCTTGTCACTTTCATCAGTGTCTTTTTGGTTTCATTGTTGTTTAATTTATCGGCTTTGTTTAATAAGACATGTGCATGTAAACCTGACTGATGTGCCCAATTAAGCATTTGCTCATCAAATACTTTCATCGGATGTCTGATGTCCATAATAATCACCACCCCTATCAGGCTCTCCCGGTTCATCAGGTAACTGTCAATCTCAGTGTCCCAATGCTTTTTCATCTTCACTGGGACTTTGGCATAACCGTAACCAGGTAAATCAACCAAACGCATATTGGGCTTGAACTCAAAGCAATTGAATAACTGGGTTCGTCCTGGTGTTTTAGAAACCTTGGCCAAACCTTTGTGATTGGTTAAGGCGTTGATGGTGGTTGATTTTCCAGAGTTGGAACGACCAGCAAAAGCAATTTCCATGCCTTCATCAGGAGGTAACTGACTGGTTTTATAGGCACTGACGAGAAATTCGCAGTGGTTGAATAAGTTTGACATCAGGTCGTACTGGATTGAAAGCGATGTATTTTAAATGAGATGAGGTAAATTTGGTATGTTTGTGGCCATTGATTACGCTATAATACTGCGTTTTTAGAACCCTACCTCATGAGGTTTTTATGCAACAAAATACGATTAAACTTTTATTGACTGCTTTTTTGTTTTTGTCTTTTAATGTGATCGCTGGTGATGCTGATCAAGGCAAGACATTGGCTGGAACATGTGCGGCATGTCATGGCATGGATGGTAACAGCTCTAATCCTGTTTGGCCGAGTTTAGCAGGCCAGCATGAAGCATATTTGGCACGTCAATTGAAGCTATTTAAAAAAGGTGAACGTGTTGATCCCATGATGGCGCCCATGGTTGCAGGTTTATCAGAACAGAACATAGAAGATTTGGCGGCCTATTTTTCTTCGCAAGAATTAAAATTAAAAGCGGCGAGTCCAGATTCTGTAGAGTTAGGTCAAAAAATCTATCAGGGTGGTGATAAAGCGCGTAACATTCCAGCGTGTATGTCATGTCATGGGCCAACAGGCAAAGGCAACCCCATTTCTGGTTATCCAATCTTGGCAGGTCAGCATGCCGATTACACCGCAAAACAGCTGCATGACTTTAAAGGCGGCAAAACAGTAACCAATAAAGATGATGTTAACGGCCAAATTATGGCAGATGTTGCCAGATATTTGACTGAAGAAGAAATTGTTGCTGTTTCCAGCTACTTACAAGGTTTGAAGTCAGCCGAATAATTTGAAACTTATCAATTAAATATAAGTCAAAGATGTTTCACGAACGAGGAGTACACATGAATAAATTTACCCTGATTTTGTCTGTTTTAATGATTTGGGGCTGTTCGCAAGCCGAAGATCAGAACAAAGCCAAGGAAGTCGAAGCTGTTAAGGCTGAAGTGAAAGAGCAGGTTGAAACTGCCAAAGAAATGGTTGCTGATGTGGCCGAGACTGTCGAAGAAGCAGCAAGTGATGTAACTGCAGAAGTGGTTGAAGCTGTGAAGGAAGAAGTTATCGAATCAGCCGCAGCCAAATTCCAACCAGGCATTCATTATGGTGTTATTAACCCGGCTTATGAAACCAATGTAGACGATCAGGTGATTGTTTATGAGTTTTTTGGATACCTTTGTCCACATTGTGCCACATTTGAGCCTTACATGAAAAAACTGGAAAATGATTTGCCAGAACATGCCAAAGTGGTGAGAGTGCCCGTAGTATTCTATCCACAATGGAAACCTTACGCACAAGCCTATTACACTTTTGAAGCCATGGATTTGGTTGATCAGGCTCATGGAGCGATGTTTAATGCCATTCATCAGCACAAAAAGCAATTCCGCACCATTGAAGAAATAGCGGTATGGGCAGCCAGTTCATTTAATGTGGATAAAGATAAATTTTTATCAACAGCCAAATCTTTTATGATTGATGGGCAAATTCGTAAAGGGATGCAAATGATGCAAGCCATGGGCGTTTCATCAACCCCAACTTTGGTGACCAACGGTAAATATGTCCCTAACAGCAAAGCCTTGACCTCAAGAAATGACTTGATTGAGATCACCAAATATTTGGTTGATATGGAAGCCGAAAATATGGGTTTGGCTAAATAAACCCAAACATAAGGTATACAAAAAGCCGGCAACTAGCCGGCTTTTTTTGTCTTTTTGATTTAAAAAGAAACTTTTCAAAGCGGCTTCAGTCTACATTTTTTTTAAAAAAGAGCGAGCATATGAAGTACCTTCCAAAAGCCTTTGTTTTGATTTTTCTCATAACAGTTTTTAATGCCTTGGCCAAAGATTCAGTATCCAGGTCGGAACCTGCTTTGCAAGCAGGGATTGATTACAAAATCATTAATCCAGCCTGGCCCACTGGTTCTAAAAAAACGGTTATTTATGAGTTCTTTAGTTATATGTGTCCCGGTTGTAATGCCTTTGAACCACACATGGAACAATTGAGCGATCAAACTTCAGAACAACATGAAATCATCAGGGTTCCAGTGAGTTTTTATCCACAGTGGGAACCTCATGCCAAGGCATACTATGCTTTGAAAATGATGGGTGAATTGGACAAAGTACACAAATCACTGTTCGCAGCCATTCATCAATTTAAAAAGCCGCTAAGAACGCTTGAGGACATCGGTGACTGGTTGTTCGCTTCATTTAGTATAGATAAACAAGCTTTTTTATCTACGGCAGAATCTTTCGCAGTGGACAATGAAATCCGAAAAGCCAACAAAATGGTTAAAACTTTGGGGATTGCTGGAGTGCCCCGTTTGGTCGTAGATGGCAAATACTTGCCGGATTTTAAACAATTAAAAACTGCAGACAATATCATCGAAGCCACCCTATATTTGGCCAATAAATAATAGCCAACAAGACAGGAATATGACTGGTTAGTTTATTGCAAACTGCGTTGAATCGAGATGATGTGCTCCAGACTGGACAGTCGGCTCATCACTTCGCTCAAATGATCAAAATCCCTGATTTGGATGGCGATGTTGATATTAACCAGTCCGGCTTCATTGTCTGGCTCAGCATGTAAGGCCATGATGTCAACTTTCAAGTGAGCCAGTAACGCACTGATGTCTTTGATCACATGTTTACGGTTATTAGCCACCAATAACAAGGAAGTCACTGTGTCTTCGGTTTGGTCATCATTCCATTTAACATTAACCAGCCGGTTGGGTTGTTCAGAAATCAGGTGTAAGTAATTATCACAACTGGCCTGATGTACGCTGATGCCCTTGGTGCGAGTAATGAAACCACCGATGGCATCACCTTGTACCGGATTACAACAACTGGCCATGGTGGTTTTCAGTGAATCTACGCCCTCAACAATCAAACCACCATCATATTTGGTGCTTTTGGCTTTTTTCGGTAGGTTTTTTTGCGCAAAACGTTTATTAGGATTGAGTTGTAAGTCTGCTCGACGCAACACTTGATTAACAGTGATGTCGCCAGTAGCAATCATGGCAAAAAGTTTATCGGTGCTTTGTAGATTGAATGATTCCAACAAGTTTTGCAAATCAGCATTTTGCAAATCGAATTTCTTTAATTCGTTCTCTAAAAGTTCTTTGCCAATTTGCAGGTTTTTTTCAAAATCATTTTCTCTGAACCAATGACGAACCTTGGCCCTGGCTCTGGGACTTTGTAAATAGCCGGACTGTTCATGCAGCCAGTCTCGCGAGGGTTTGGCCAGCTTTGATGTCAGTATTTCGATTTGGTCGCCTGTTTTAAGGGCGCGGGTTAACGGTACGATTGAGCCATTGACTTTGGCGCCACGACAACGATGCCCAACTTCTGTGTGCACCTGATAGGCAAAATCAACCGGCGTAGAACCATTGGGTAAATCCACCACATCACCTGTCGGCGTGAATACATAGACCCGTTCTTCCTGAGTATCGGATTGAAAAGCCTCAAGCAGGTCATCAGAACCGGTGTTTTCTGTTAATAATTGACGCATCCAGTTGACCTTGTTGTCGTAACTTTGGTCTTGTTTGGAGCCATCTTTGTAACGCCAATGGGCCGCCACACCGAGTTCGGCATGTTCATGCATTTGATGGGTGCGGATTTGAACTTCAAGGGTTTTACCATCAACCACCACCACGGTGTGTAGTGATTGGTAATTATTGCCCTTGGGTTGGGCGATGTAATCATCAAATTCTTTGGGAATGTGCGACCATGTAGCGTGTACTATCCCTAAAGTGGCATAACAGTCGGCCACCGAATCGACCAGCACCCGAATCGCTCGAATATCAAACAGACCTTCAAACTCAAGTTGCTTCTTCTGCATTTTTTTGTAGATGCTGAAAATGTGTTTGGGTCGGCCGGCGATGTCAGCCTTGATGTTGTTTTGCGCCAAGGCTTCGGTTAATTTTTTTGAGCAAGCTTCAATAAACTGTTCACGGTCATTGCGTTTTTCTGCCAGTTTTTTGGCAATGGTTTTGTATTGTTCCGCCTGTAAAAAACGGAATGACAGGTCTTCCAGTTCCCATTTGATTTGCCACACACCCAGGCGGTTGGCCAGGGCTGCATGGTATGTCATGGTTGAAGTGGCCAATTGCTGCTGCATGGCTTCATCAAAATCAACGGCAGCTCGCATTAACACCAACTGCTCGGCCAATAAAATCAACACCAAACGCACATCATTGATCATGGCAAACAACAAACGTCGTAGCCCTTCGGCATTGTTGGACTTGGGTTTCAGCAACCAATCGGCCTGGTGAATCTTGATCAAATCTTCCAGTGTGGCTTTTTGCTTGTCGGTGATTTGTTCTGCCAGATCCTCCAAGCTGTGACGTTCCGCCCTGATGCCAGCAAACCATTGATAAACCTGAATGATTTCATCATCGGCATGTAAGGTTTTTAAAACCTCAATGGTTTTTTCATCATGCGCCACCGAACCGTGGTTGTCATCCAACCACAAAATATCACCAGTTTGTTGTTCAACTGAAGTCACAAGTCCAAAAAATTTAAGTAGAGGTAGGTATTATAAAGTCTGATGAATGATAATTCTGTTTAATATTTCTTTAATGCTTTTCTCATGTATTGCTTTTTTCTGTGTAGCAATCTGTGACGAATGATGAGAACAAGAGCTCGATGAAGTTACTTTTAACAATGAAATTGTTATTAGCGTTTTTGTATTTGTTGGCTAATTAGGTCTTGGGTAGTGTTCTCAATCACTAGGCCACTACAACCACTTCCATATTTTCAATGGATTCAATCAATGTCAGGCCTTCGTAGTTGCTACTGGATAGCAAGTAGTTCGGCCAGAAACAACCAGGAATCAGCCACCACTCGAGAATTTTCGCTGTAGGTATATTTGTTCAGCTGCAAGGAGCGGTAGACGTAGTTTTCTGCTTCGACTATTTGCTCCAGTGAGTAAGTGCGCTTGATATACGATGTTTATATTTAGGTAAAACTTTTGATAATTATCTGGCTTACTGAGAGAAAAAAGTGCTTCACCGCACTAAATAATAACTACTATGTTCAAGCTTGCAAATGGAAGATGAAATTATATCCTCAATTAAACATGTATCAATTTTTCTCTCAAAAAAGGGTTCTGATTTAAAAAAAATCATAGATAGCGCTGTTCTATTGAACTATGTTAACGATACTGATAACTTTAAAAAACGCGTGTTTAAAGTTAGAGATAAGGAGCTGACATTCTATTGCGAGCAGGTTTCAAATCCAAATGGTGGTGTTCCTAAGTGGTTAGAATTCATAAACGCAGGTTTAGGGATCGATGAGGAAATAGAATTTTCTTCCTCTTACAAAAGGCCAAGTGGTCTATTGTTGTTTCAAGTTGATGATAGGGTTGTAGCGTTAACATTTGGTACGCGCGGAAGAACATGGTTAAAACAAAAGGAGCTTGAGAGTGATTTTGGTATAAAAGTTGCTATGAATATGTGTGACATTGATGCACTTAGACAGGCACAAGGAGCTACACATAGCAATATTACTTTAAACACTTCACGGCAGATAAGCACTCCCTCCAGTAGCGCTGATTTGGATTTTAATGAAAATGAGTTTTTGAAATCTTTGGCTGCACACATGAAAGAGGATCATAAGATTATCCTACAGGGGAAAGAGAGTTTAACTGTAAAAGTGGGTGGTAGAGGAAACTCACTGGAGTGGCCTAAATTAATTCAACAAATATGTGACTTTATTCAGGCATTCGGAAAAAAGAGATATAAGAAGTATTTTGAAAATTATCTAAGTTTTCAAGAGGTTCCGAGCCACGTAAAAAAAGACTTGGATGAAGAGTTAGTAAAATTATTACTCTCAACTGACATCGGAAGTACTCATTTGGCACTTCCTGAGTTTAAAGCTGATAACTTATATGGCATTGCATATAGTGGCAATAGTAAAGATATTTATCCGTATATTGATATCGATGATTATGATAAAGAAAAAGGTTTAAGTAAGATCAATAAAAACAATTTAACCAATTCAAATAGAAAAATTTTTCTTTACTCTTATGAAGAAAACAGGGTGTTAAGTCAATGGTATTCTTTATATTCATGCTTGGTGGCTGAAGTTCCTTTTCAAGGAGATTTGTATGTTTTGTCAGGAGGGAAGTGGCGGAAGGTTGATACTGATTTTGTTAAACATCTTAATGATTTTTTCAGTAATAATGAAATTGTTGAGTCAATTGATTCAGCCTATTGTGATATGGATATAAAACACACAACAAAAAAAGATAAAACTCAGTATAGGGAAGATGTGTTTATTAACAAATACAGGGAAAAAAACAGTAAAGCTATTGTCTTTGATAAGTCCAAAATAAAAATAGGGGATACCGGTAAAAAGAGTTATGAGTTTTGTGACATCCTTGAGCTTGGTGAAGATTCGATCCACATCATTCATATAAAGAAAATTACAAGTTCGCTAAACTACTTATTCACCCAAGCTAATGCTTATTGTGAGGCTTTTTTATATGATGAGAATTTTTTGGCAGGAATCAGAAAATACATTGAAGAATCTGGACATCCTTTAA
>JAGRJR010000058.1 GCA_020442635.1 Lysobacterales bacterium | reverse complement strand
CCCAACCAAGAACGCCGATACCATTGATCATGGTGGTGTGTGAATCAGTTCCGACGACCGTGTCTGGATAAGCCACCAATTCGCTATTTTGTTCAGCACCAAAAATAACGCGAGCCAAATATTCGAGGTTAACTTGATGCACGATACCGTTACCTGGAGGTACCACTTTGAAAGTGTCAAAAGCAGTTTGACCCCACTTCAAAAAGCCATAACGTTCCATGTTTCGTTGAAATTCGATTTGGGTGTTTAATTCCGCTGCATCATTGGTTCCATACTTGTCAACTTGAACAGAGTGATCAATGACCAATTCGGCAGGTGACAAAGGATTAATTTTCTGCACATCACCACCTAAAGCTTTCATGGCATCGCGCATGGCAGCCAAATCAACAACAGCTGGTACACCGGTAAAGTCTTGAAGAACCACGCGTGAAGGTGTGAAGGCAATTTCGGTTGATGGCTTGGCTTGAGGATCCCAATGACACAAGGCTTCAATGTCTGAAACAGTCACATCAACACCATTTTCATTACGCAGGAGGTTTTCCAATAAAATTTTTAAACTGAAGGGTAGCTTGCTGATGTCATATTTCTCAGCCACTTTAGGTAAACTATAATATTTGTATGATTTGTTATTACAGGCCAGTTGCATGGCTGTGTTAAGCGTATCACTCATGGGTAATCCTCGATTATTGGTTCAAGTATTTGATGTTTTGTAAATTATCGCATTTCTGCTGTGAAAAATACAGCAATGGCCAATTACATTAAACAGACTTTGAGTTGAGGAAACAAAAAGCCCCTCGAATAAAATAATTTAGACGAGGGGCTGGTTTGAATAGCTGAGTACGGTTTATTTAGTCACTATATTAAGTTTGTCGCTGGCTTTTTTGCCACGACCGGCTTTTCTGGCCGCCAAAAAAGGATAAATGTTACCCGTACTTTTCATTTGTTCAGATGGTGGTGCAAACTGAGTCAAGTTGATACCTTTAACCGCCGCAATGTATTCTTCGATGGTTGGTGTTCTGCCCAATACTGTTGATAAAACCACCACAGGGGTTGATGCCAGTAATGATTCGCCTTTTTTCTCTGTAGAATCTTCTACAACACGACCTTGAAATAAACGAGTAGAGGTTGCCATTACAGTATCGCCTTTGGCTGCTTTTTCCTGGTTGCCCATACATAAGTTACAACCTGGGCGCTCTAGGTATAACATGTTTTCATAAGCGGTTCTGGCTTGTTGTTTAGGATTGACGTCATCAAATACAAATCCAGAGTATTTTTGCAGAACTTCCCAATCACCTTCGGCTTTCAATTCATCGACAATGTTGTAAGTGGGTGGTGCAACGACCAAAGGTGCTTTAAAAGTTACCTCGCCATGTAGTTCTTCTAAATTGCGGAACATTTGTACCATAATTTTCAAATCACCTTTGTGTACCATACAAGAACCCACAAAACCCAAATCTACTTTCTTGTTACCGCCATAATAAGACAACTCACGAATGGTGTCGTGGGTATAGCGTTTTGAAATATCATCGTTATTAACATCTGGGTCTGCAATCATCGGTTCATTGATTTCATCCAGGTCAATCAAAACCTCTGCGTAATATTTGGCATTGTCATCTGGCATTAAGGCTGGTTTTTCACCTGATTTAATGTCCTGAATGCGTTGGTCGGCTTTGTCGATTAAACCTTGTAAGACTTGGGCATTGTTATCCATGCCTTTGTCAATCATGATTTGGATTCTGCTTTTGGCAATTTCCAATGACTCAATCAAAGTATCGTCCTGAGAAATGCAAATTGAAGCCTTGGCTTTCATTTCAGCTGTCCAGTCAGTGAAAGTAAAGGCCTGGTCAGCCGCCAAGGTACCAATGTGTACTTCAATCACTCGACCCTGGAATACATTTTCCCCAAACTGTTTTAACATTTGGGCTTGTGTGGCATGCACCACATCACGGAAATCCATGTGATTTTTTAAATCACCTTTGAATGTCACTTTGACCGATTGTGGGATAGGCATACTGGCTTCGCCAGTAGCTAATGCCAACGCTACGGTTCCTGAGTCAGCACCAAAAGCCACACCTTTTGACATGCGAGTGTGTGAATCGCCACCAATGATGATTGCCCATTCGTCAACAGTGATGTCATTCAATACTTTGTGAATCACGTCAGTCATTGAGTGGTAAACGCCTTTGGGGTCACGTGCAGTGATTAGGCCAAAACGATTCATAAAGCTCATGAGTTTAGGAATGTTTTTTTGCGCTTTTTTGTCCCAAACAGAGGCTGTGTGACAGCCAGATTGATAAGCTCCATCAACAGTTGGCGATATCACTGTGGCTGCCATGGCTTCCAATTCTTGTGAGGTCATCAAGCCAGTCGTGTCTTGAGATCCGACAATGTTAACACGAACGCGCACATCTGAGCCTGCATGCAGCACTTCATCGGTACTCACACCGACTGCATTTTTATTGAAGATTTTTTCTACGGCAGTTAAACCTTGACCTTCAATGGTGATTTCTTTGGATGGTGCGAAAACTTGTGGCATATCAATACCCAAAGTTTCAGCAGCAAAATTTTGAAGCTTCTTACCAAAAACAATGGCGTAAGAGCCGCCAGCTCTGATGAACTCAAGTTTTTGTGGTGTTAGTGCAGATGAAATATCTGCCAATTCCTGATCACCTTTGTAAAGTTTTTTCTCTTTGGTGTTAATGGTTAACACCGTACCAGTGTCTACAGAATATGCCTGTTCCAAAACAGCTTCGCCATCTTCATCCACTACAGTGTTGCCATTGGCGTCTTTCTTCTTAACCCAATTTTTTAAATCCAAACCAATGCCGCCAGTAACGTCAACTGTGGTTAAGAAAATAGGGGAGATACCATTGGTTCCGGCAACGACAGGTGCATAATTCACAAATGGTACATAAGGGCTTGCTTGCTTACCGGTCCACAACGCCACATTGTTCACCCCTGACATGCGAGATGAACCCACGCCCATGGTGCCTTTTTCTGCGACCATCATGACTCTTTTGTCCGGATGTTGTTTTTGCAAGGCAACTATTTCTTCTTGGGCCTTTGCTGAAATCATGCTTTTGCCATGCAATTCACGATCTGAACGTGAATGAGCCTGGTTACCTGGAGAAAGCAAGTCTGTTGAAATATCACCAATACCAGCAACATAGGTAACGATGTCGATGGTTTCATCCACTTCAGGTAACTGTGTAAAGAATTCGGCTTGGGCATAACTTTTTAAAATATCTGTCGCCATTGAATTACCTGCTTCATGTGCAGCGGCTAATCGTTCAGTATCTGCTTCATAAAGGAAAACCTGGGTTTTTAAGACATCAGCTGCCTGATTGGCTATTGCTTGATCATCTGACAATGCCAAATCAATCAAAACCTCAACCGATGGACCACCTTTCATGTGGGACAATAATTCAAACGCAAAATCCACCGAAATTTCTGAAACTGCTTCGTGACCTAAAATAATGTCTTTCAAAAAACGAGCCTTGGCTCCTGCGGCACTGGTGGTGCCTGGCAAGGTGTTGTAGATGAAATATTTTAGAGAGTCTTCTCGGTATTCGTGGTTTTCATCTTTAATTTGTTCGATAATGACATTCAACAAGTTGGCATCATCAATGGGTAATGGGTTTAAACCTTGTGATTTTCGGGTTGCAATATCATTCTGGTAGTCTTTGTACAAGCTCATTAGATACTCTAAAATTAAAGCGCGAATTATACCCGAAATACCGCTTGAAGTTAACCATGTGGAGTTCTACTTTGGTTGAATAATCACACAGATTCTTACTGGTTCATAAAGCTGTACCATTCTCAATGTCAGATAAATCTGAGAACTGACTTTTTTTATCTATTCTAAAAAATCTTAAAAAGCAAGCCTTTGTTCAAACAAACGTTTGAAAAAAAGTTAAAAGTATGTTATTTTCTTTTTCGGCTTATATTCAGAGTACAAAAAAAATAATAAATTACGCGTGGTTAGCGTAAAGCCTGAATTAAACCGACAATATCAATATAACGAATAAAGAGGGTTTCAAATGAACTATAAACTTGTTACAGGCTTGACCGCCTCAATGGTGCTTGCTACGCAGATAACTTCAGCCAATCCAATGGCTAAACAATTGGCGGGTCCAGCCGATGAAATAGAATTGATGCAAAAAGCAGCTCCAGCTGATAATGCGATCATTTCCAAACATGCGATGATTGCTGTTAACTTTACCGAAAACGCCCATGGCCAAAAATCCTGGAATCAAAATATCTTGATTGATGGAGAAAATCCTAAAGTGTTATTATTTTCACCTGATAAAACACAGTGGCAGCTGAGTATTAAACAGGAAGGCATGCAAAAATCATCTCATTGGATAGATGTAGAATACGCGGCCAGCGAAACTACGTTTGGTATGGCCCAGGAGCGTTTTCCGGCGACACAATTTGATCTGCAAAATTTAAAGTCAGGTCGTTATGACTTTAGCATCAATACCGAAATCAGTGATGAGACAGAAGGCTATTTGTTGATCAGCAGTGACAGCCCTTATCGGTTGAAATCATTTGTGAGCACTCAAGGTCAATTGGTCGGCGATGTCATTAATTTATCAGCCAATGCATTTGCAGATGAATCTGAATTCACTGTGGTTAAAAATGATTTACAACTGATTAACAGTGCCTATATGAAAGTCACTAATCCTGCTGGACAAACCAGAGAAATCAGCTTGTTTGATGATGGTGCTGAATTTGATAAAGCTGCCTTTGATGGAGAGTTTAATGGTAGTTTTGTGGCTGACCAGGAGGGATTATACCGAGTGCAGGTTGTGGCGCAAGGCACTACTCCAAAAGGAAAACCATTTTATCGTACTGTTGAGCATGTGATTCCCGTGATTGCATCAGATTTGCAATTAACTAGCAAGGATGTAGTAGGTCAGTATTCTGGTGGCCATAAGATTGATTTGTCATTTGGTTTGGACACCATGAAAGCCGATGCCCGTTTTAGAGTGTTTGCCGAAGTGTGGGGTTCGAAAACCAATGGAAAAGCAGAAGAGTTGGTGCCTGTTACGTGGTTATCTACCATAGCAGGTGTGAACAAAGGACAAATTAATTTACAGCTAGATGATCGTTGGTTGATTGCTGAAGGTGTGAAAGCGCCTTTCGAATTGAAAAACATCAGAATCGAAGACACTCAATACTACATCAATATGCTTGATGTGAAACGTCTTCCTTTGCAATTACCGAATATTTCAGCACAATCCAAATCTAGTTATGATGGTGGTTTGTATGAGTCGATGTTAAAAGGTGATAAGCCTGAATCTTTGAAAGCCAGAGAAAAAGCTGCTGGGGGCAAATTAATGCTGGTTCATGGGTATTGTTCAGGTGATGCTTGGGGGCCAGTACAATCTCAATTCAGCAACAGTGTGAAATTCACTGATTTTAATCAAAACAGAACGCACGATGCGTTTGCCCGACTGATTGATTCCTATGGCGATAATTTTCCTTCATTTGGCGTTGTGGCGCATTCACAAGGAGGAGCGGCTTCTTTGCATTTGTACACTTATTATTGGAGTGGATTGGATAATGCAGGTAGTGGTCGATTGATTCAATCTGTAGGAACACCTTATCAAGGTACACCTTTAGCTGGTAATCTAGCTGCGTTGGGTGATATCTTTGGTGTGGGTTGTGGTTATAACGCCAATCTAACAGTGTCTGGAGCCAGTTCTTGGCTTTCTGGTATTCCAACCTGGGCACGCAGCAAGGTTAATTACTACACGACTTCATTTACTGATAAATGGTGGCGTTATGATTACTGTAATATGGCTTCTGATTTGGTGTTATCAGACCCAGAGGATGGTACCACCGAAAAATCCCGCGGCCAGTTATCTGGAGCAGTTAATCGAGGGCATACAACTGGTCAATGTCATACCGAGGGAATGAGGGACATGGCACAAACCCGTGACGGTTCACGTAACAGTAGCATGAGTGCCAACGCTGCTAGATAATTAAATTTAATCTTCCTTTTTGCAAAGGCTTTGCATTCCTTTTTTGCAAAGCCTTTTTTCTTTCTGCCTACTTTTTTTATTTGAATTAATTTTCAGCAAGTGTTTTTTTGAACATATTACACTTGTTGTGATAATATCTTGGTTACTAATTCACTAAAAGGCAGGAATCACCATGATCATAAGACTAGTTTTATCATTTTTCGTATTATTTTCTTCTGCGACATCAGCAATGAAGTATGGTTTACATTTTGATGATCATGGTAATATCATTAGGCCGGATCAGGAATTTTTGGCCAGAGGTCTTAACGATGAAAAGGATGGCTTCAGAGATGTCGCACTAAAAAACTTTAAATTGTCTGCAGAGTATGGAAATCATTTGGCCATGTCCTTGGTGGGGCTTTATCACATGCAAGACAAGAACTATGTTGAAGCTTTGGCATGGTATAATTTGGTCAATACTGAAGAACTTCCCAATGGAGCCATGTTGGAAGAGTTGAAAACTCACTTGGTTTCTCTTATGAATTCAAAACAATTGAAAGAAGCCGAAAAGGTTAAAGAAAAATTGATAGCAAAATACGGTAGCTATGCAGCTCTGATGCGTAGAGAGGCTTGGAAAAATGATTTAAGGAAGGGAATGAGCTTTACGGGAAGCCACATCAGAGGACATATACCTAACATGCACAGAGTGCAGTTGAATTCTGGAATGTCTGTTTCCGGCTCTGAGATAAAAAGACAAATTGATGAATTCATCTATGGATATGAGTTCGACTATGGTAGTGGGCATGTTAATCTCAAAGATGTTGAGACTATTGAAGATTGAGACAGGGTTAAGACTTTAAAAACAGTTCACTCAAATTTTGTTAAGAGTTAAGTTTCAAGCTCTTAACAAGGTTTTTGCTTCTTCAATATAGACTTTTCTTTTGAATAACAACTGTAGCTGTGTCCCACCAACTTGACGCCATAAAATTGCTGCACGGATCCCGGCCAATAATATTGCGCGTATTTTTTCAGTGGTCGCAGGATCCTTTAAATGGAAAGGTTGACCGGCAACAATCACTCTTGGTTGCATTTGACTGATGGTTTTAGAGTAAATTTGTGCTAACTTGCCGATTACAGCAGAATTCAGAGGTTCGTCTTTGTGTTGAAGGATTTTAGAATCATTCAAACCTCGTCCTATAACCTCCATCATGTCAGGTCTTTGTTGTAATTTACTCGCCAGTGACAACAAGGTGATGGTGTACTTAATTACATTGATGTAATAACTGTCTTTGTTAAATGATTTAATGAGGGTGTTGAATCCTAATGCCAAACCAGACATGTCATGATTAAAAATATCTTCGGTTGAATTTGCTTCAATTTTATACAGGCTGGATAAACTGACTTCCCAGCTTTTAGGATCCCTAACGGCACCAGAATTAGCCAATTCATGTGCCATGATGGCAGATTGATAAACGGCTGCTAATGCAATGGTTTGGTCTTTCATTATATTTTCAATTCACAAGTAGAAGTTAATAAATGAGATGATTCGATGATGGCGCCACCCAGACACACATCATCCTGATAAAACACAATCGATTGGCCTGGTGTAATGGCTCTTTGCGGTTCATCAAATTGGACCTGGATGATGTTTCCCTCACCCAGAATAACCGTACACGCCTGATCGGGTTGTCGGTACCTGATTTTGGCTTTGCAAACCAGCGGGTAGACAGGTGTTTGTTCAGACACCCAGCTACAATGAGTAGCCATCAATGAATCATCGAGCATCAATGATTCATGACGACTTTGCCCTACAATTAAATGGTTGTTTTGATGATTCTTGGCTATCACAAACCAGGGTTCTGGCAGAGCGTCTTTAACGCCTCCAATACCCAGTCCTTGACGTTGGCCAATGGTGTAATACATCAATCCATTGTGCTGACCAACCACCAATCCATCAGGGGTGACAATGTTACCAGGATTGGGTTTAAGGTAGGTGGATAAAAAGGTTTGAAATCTTTTTTCTCCAATAAAACAAATGCCAGTTGAGTCTTTTTTGTTATAGACATCCAATCCTAATTCTTCAGCGATCGTGCGTACTTCAGGTTTTTCAATTTCTCCAACAGGAAACAGCGTTCTGGATAACTGGTATTGGTTTATGGTGTATAAAAAATAACTTTGGTCTTTATTGGCATCCAACCCTTTTAGTAATTGAAATTCACCGTTGTTGTTAGCTTTTCTTACATAGTGCCCCGTGGCCATCATGTCAGCGCCCAAGTCATCAGCGTGATCAAGGAATGTTTTGAATTTAATTTCGCGATTACACAAAATATCAGGGTTAGGCGTACGGCCTTGTTGATATTCTGATAGGAATTCCTCAAACACATTATCCCAATACTCTGAGGCGAAATTCCTGCGATGTAGTTTTATCCCCAGCTTGTCGCAAACTGACTGGGCATCTTTGACATCTTCATCGGCTGAACAAAAAGCCTGGGTGTCATCTTCTTCCCAGTTTTTCATAAACATGCCTTCAACATGTATTCCTTGTTTTTTCAGTAGGGCTGCGCTGACTGAAGAATCTACGCCCCCCGACATTCCGGTGATGACTTTCATGCTTAATCGTAGTAACTGAATACGTCTGTGTTGGTTCGCTTGCCATTGATATGGTGGTCAATGTGATGCAATACAAGTGGTGAACGCAAACGGTGTGCATTTTGTGCTACTTCATCACGGCTCATCCATATCGCTCTGATGATGCCATCATCCAAGGTTTGTTTGGGGTCAAAATGAACGGTTTTACCAGCAAAACATGAGCGAAGATAATGATTGTTGCTATTTGGGCTGGTCCATTGAGAAAATTCAATTAAATGGCTGATTTCAACAAGCCATCCAGTTTCTTCAAGTGTTTCTCTGATCGCAGCTTCAACCAAAGATTCACCGGGTTCAAGGTGACCAGCTGGTTGATTCAGAATTTTTTCACCATAGATATCTTCCTCTACCATTAAAAATTTACCATCATCTTCAACAATGGTAGCGACCGTGACTCGAGGTAACCATTCCCTGCTCATGCGGCTTTACCTTTCCATTGTAAAGTCAAAAACATTCCGCCGGAAGCAATAACGATGGCTATCCAGGGAGATAAGCCAAAACTCGCAGGAACAATACCCATCATCATGGCAAAGCCACCGGCCAAAAAAGCATAAGGAATCTGGGTTCTGACATGTTCAATATGATCACAGCCAGAAGCCATAGACGACAAAATGGTGGTGTCAGAAATCGGGGAGCAGTGATCACCCCATACGGCTCCAGCCAAAATACTGGCGATGGTAATGTAGATGATGTAAAACTGATTAGAATCAATACCATATTGAGCAGTTAGCATATTCCAGCCTATGGGCACAATCAAAGGAATCAATATACCCATGGCGCCCCAGCTTGAACCGGTTGCAAAAGCAGTTAATGCCGCAAGTAAGAAAGTTAAGATGGGTAGCCAATGTACGGATAAAGAATCTTCAATCATGGAAGAGATGTATTGACTTGTTTGTAGTTGTTCACTAACAGCTGATAAGGACCAGGCTAAAGTCAAAATTACCATGGCAAGAATCATAGGTTTAATACCTTTTAGCCAGGCATTTACTGTTTGTTGTAAAGTCAGTATCCCTTGTACCACGCTTAAAATTGCTGCAGCCAACACCCCTGACATGGTGCCCCATAATAAAGCTTTATAGGAATCGGAATTTCCGATAATGTCGCGCAATGATTGTTGGTCTTGGTCGGATTTAACGCCAGTGATGTATAAACCAAATAACACCACCATAATCATGGTAACAAACGGAATAATAGCATTGATGGCTCTTTGTGGTTTATTTTCAATCGGTAAAATTTCTTCTTCATCATGACGATCTTCAGTGGGTGGAGCAACCGCTCCCGAGCGTGCACGCAGCTCTGCCTGGTACATTGGACCAATGTCTTTGCCAGTGACAGCAACCATTATGGTTAACAGTAAGGCAAGGATTGGGTAGAAGCTATATGGAATGGTTTGCAAGAACACCGCATAACCGCCTTCTTCTGTATAGCCAATGGCTTTCATCGCATCATCAATTAAGCCCACCTGAAATCCTACCCATGTGGTTACAAATGCCAGGCAAGCGACAGGTGCGGCGGTAGAGTCCACTAAATACGCTAATTTTTCTCTTGAAACTTTCATTTGATCAGTGATTGGTCGCATGGTATTTCCCACCACCAAAGTATTGGCATAATCATCAAAGAAAATACTCATACCCATAGCGATGGTAGATAAACAGGCTCTTTTAACGGTGTTAGCCCATTTTATGATTAAATTAACGATACCTTGCATCCCTCCATTTCGAGAAGTGATGCCCACCATGCCACCTATCATGAAAGAAAACAAAACAATTGAGATATGACCTTCGTCAGCCAATGACTTGACAGCAAACACTTCAAGTGTTTTTAATGGTGCGGTAAACAAGGAAGTTATTGTCAAACCGCCAATTACCCAAACACCAAAAACAAGACCAGTGAATAAGGCGGGAATGACTTGTTTGAACACAAGGGCAATCACAATCGCTAATAGAGGCGGTACAACAGACAACCCAGTGCCCGCATAACGTGTGCTATTCTCAGTCGACTCTGAAGCATAAACTGCAAAACAAAAAATCAACAATAACAATGATATAAGTTGCTTATTTAAAGTGAAATATCTCATAAATGATTGGTGCTTTTGATGATGAGGATTGATTGTATCACTGTTGTCGGTTCAATTCATCTAATCGTTCCAGTGTGCCGACATCACTCCACATGCCATGATGAATTTGTGCCGTGGCCTGACCGGAGATTATGGCTTGTTTAATCAGTGGTGCAATTTTAAATCTAGTGCCAAGATTTTGATCAGTAAATAAATCGGGATGAAAAATACCAATGCCTGAATAGGTGTATGATTTTTTTCCAGCTTGTTTTAAAGTCAGTTTGTTTTTTTCAATGGCGAAATCGCCACTGGGGTTGTGTGAGGGGTTTTCCACCAGAACCAAATGAACCCATATATTTTTAGAAAGTGGAGAAAATTGATTAAAATTAAAATCTGTGAACACATCTGCACTGATGGCAAGGAAAGGTTTTCCCCCCAATAAGGGTAAGGCTTTTTTTATGCCGCCACCAGTTTCCAAGGCTTGATTGCCTTCATCAGATATTTTGATATTCAAAGTCGCTGGCGCATGCTGATTCACAAAATTTTTGATACTTTCCTTGAGCCAGCAAACATTAATAACAACATCTTTAAAGCCAGCCTGTAATAAATGCTTAAGATGCCAGCCAAGTAAAGGCCTCCCTTGAACTTCAGCCAATGGTTTCGGTATATGGTCGGTCAATGGGCGAAGACGCTCACCACGCCCGGCTGCTAAAATGATGGCCTTCATTAGAGGTTTTTTATCTTAGGTTGAATTTCTGATAATAATTGAGCAAAATCAGATAGTTCTGGATATTTATTGCAAGTTTCAATTAAGTAATTCAAGGTTCTGGGAATGTCATATAAAAATTTTCTTTTACTATCACGGTAATTAAGTCGACAAAAAATGCCTATGGCTTTCATATGCCTTTGAGCCGCCATCAAGTCAAACCATTTAATGAATTCATCGAAATCTAATTCAGTCTGATTAATAGTGTTGTATTTGCTGATGTATTGTTTCACCAATAAATGTATCGTTTCTTCCGGCCAACTGATATAGCAGTCTTTCAAAAGTGAGGCTAAATCATAAGTAAGAGGACCCAACACTGCGTCTTGAAAATCAATGATGCCAGGTTTTTCATCGAGTAGCATGATATTCCGGCTGTGAAAATCTCGATGGACTATAACCTTCGGTTGTGCCAACGCATTGGCAATCAATAATTCATGCACGTTATGCATCACTTGTTGCTGTGATTTATTTAATTCCAATCCCAGGTGTTTACCGATAAACCAATCTGAAAATAGCGCCAGTTCATTACTTAACAGCTGCTGATTATAGGGAGGAACGTCTTCAGAGCAGACAATGTTTTGTATTTTTAACAACTCGTCAATTGCAATTGAATATAAATGATTATAACTGTCTTCATTGAGCACATCCAAAAATAAAACATTGCCGAAATCACTTAACAACATAAAACCGAGAGTTTTATCAAAAGCATGAATCTGAGGTACATTAACATCGTTGTTACTTAGCAAGTGCTGTATCTTTACAAAGGGTTCGCAGTCCTCTTGTGAGGGTGGGGCGTCCATGACTATATAAGTGTTTTGCTTTGACTTTAATCGATAATAGCTTCTGAAACTGGCATCTTCTGAAGCAGGTTCAAGCATAAAGTCAGTATTGCCAATGACTTCAGCCAGCCATTGACGCAATTGCAGTTCCCGTTGTTGCATTATTTAACTGGTTTGGGGTGCTCTTCAGTTGGTTTTGATTTCTTTAGTACGCTTGTGATGACATGTTCATGTTCAAAATAAACCAAAAAGTTTTCGTATTCCCAGCGAGTAATAGGAGGGTTGCCAACTGCAGGATATTCATGCATTGGATCGCCAAAATGACTACGTACTTGAACCATGGTTGCAGACTTTGCAGGTACACTTACCCCTTGCTTGGCTTCAATTCTTTCGATCAACAATACATCACCGAATACATGGAAGGACAGTGACAAAAAAGCAATCAGCAAAATAGTTTTCATTTTCAACTTTTCCATAATGATGAAGGCATTAGTTTAACAGTAAAAAAAATACATTGTCACTGAAATGTAAGTCGATATTGTGATTTAGCTTGCAAAAATAAATTTAAAAGAAGCTGGAATTTCCAAATGAAAATACATCTTATGTTGTTACCTTTGTTGTAATGTGATTGCTGGAATGCCAACATGTACCTGTCATGTCCATTCAATCTGGAGGTGATTCACGTTAAGGTTGATAGGAAATTTCTGTAAGTTGAAAGTACAATTTACAAAAGCAGTATCCGATTCATCGCTTCAAGCAATTGATATTTTTATTTTAAAAAGTACTTAAAACTCAAGATTGCCCTTATAATCCGCGCATGAAATCCTTTTGGTTGTATTTGTTTCAAATTTACGTTTGGTTGTTCGTTTATCCATTTTCATGGACATTAACGGCTGTAGTTGCCATTATTATCAGTGTCTTATCTATCTTGGGCGCCGCGGAATTTGCTGGACGTTACGTGGCCAGGCCTTGGGGTAAGATTATTTTGTGGGTAACCCCGGTCAAATTACAAATCGAGGGTATAGAACATCTAGAACCCAACCAGTCCTATGTAGTTATAGCCAATCATCAGAGCACTTATGACATTTTGGTTTTATATGGTTATTTACCTCTGGATTTTAAGTGGGTGATGAAAATAGAACTTCGGAAAGTACCTTTTATAGGTTTTGCCTGTGAAAAAATGGGGCATATTTATGTCGATCGCAGGAATCGCCAGGCATCGATTAAAGCCATGCAGGAAGCCAAACAAAAACTCGTAGATGGTACTTCTTTGGTGTTCTTTCCAGAAGGTACAAGAAGTCATGGCAAACAATTAAAAACATTCAAAAAAGGCGCATTCAGAATGGCTCAAGATCTTCAGCTACCCTTGTTACCAACCAGTATCAGTGGCGCGGATGAAGTTTTACCCAGTGGCGGCTTGATGATTACTCCGGGGAAAATTAAACTTACATTTCATGCCCCAATTGATATACAAACCATCAATGAATCCGGTATTGATGCGGTGATGAGTCAAGCTCGGGAAAGTATTGCGTCGGCCATATAATAGACAGTCCTGAAAAAGTTCAACCTGGCCTTTTTTTGAGTCGATCAGAAAACACCTTTAGTGTATGGTTCTCTGAACAATAAATTTTGAAAATTTAAATTTATTTCTTTTAAAAACATTATTTTATGTGCTTTTTAGCTTGGACTAAATAGTCATCCATTGTTTAACGGATTTTATCCACTTATAATATTCAGTCATGAGTTCATTAAAAAAAATATTTACCTTGCTAATCGTTTTACTATTATTGGTAGTTGCTATTGCTATTAGTAGTATGAATGCTGATAGTGTTTTACTTAATTTGCATTGGTATGAATTGAATTGGCCTTTGGGTTTTACCTTGTTGTTATTTTTAAGTTTTGGAGTGGTATTTGGATTAGTGTTGGCTTGGTTGTTTTGGACTTGGCCTGCACATCGCGAAAAAATGCATTGGAAGCGCCAATATCACCAACTTCAACAATTCCATGAAAAAGAAGTGGCGGCATTGCAGCAAAAAGCTTATCAAGAGGCCAGCGAAGAAGTGGCAAAACTGCCATGAACAACCCCATTCTCTGGACGTCGGTGGCGCTATTAGTCGGTGTTTTGATGGGCCTATATCTTGCTTTAATTCTTAAATCATCAAATACTAAAAGAACGTTTGAACAATTAAATCATCGATATTTCAAAGGCTTGAACTATCTTTTGAATGATGAGTCTGACAAGGCCATTGATGTCTTTATTCAATTGGCAGAAACATCTCATGAAACATTTGAACCACAATTGGCCTTGGGCAATTTGTATCGACGCAAAGGTGAAGTGGATAGGGCCATTAAGTTGCATCAGGCTTTGATTGCCAAAGCAGAACTTCCAGAAAGGTACCGCACCAGAGCTTTGTTGGCTATCGGCAAAGACTATATGAGTGCGGGTTTATTGGATCGTGCTGAAGTGTTGTTTTCAGAATTGGTGGAAATTGAAGCACATACTCCGGAAGCTCTACAGTCCTTGGTTGAAATCTATCAACAGGAACAAGATTGGTTACAAGCCATTAAGTCTGCCAGTCGCTACCAAACAGCCACCAACCGCAATATGAACAGGTCAATTGGTCATTATTATTGCGAATTGGCTGAACTGGCTTTGTCACAAAGAGATGAAGTAGAGGCGGAAAAATACTTGTCATCTGCATTGCGTGTTGATAAAAAGTCTGTTCGTGCGCACTTGATCGGTGCAAGAATTAACCAATCCAGTAAAAACTTTCAGCAAGCCATTAATGAATATGATTTGGCCATTAAAGCCGATGCCACATATATGCCAATCTTTATTGAAGATATGGCCGCATGCTACCTTGAACTAAAACAAGGTGAGTTATTGGAACAAAAACTGTTGAAGTTGATGAAACAATATCAAGGTATTTCTTTGGTTTTGACGTTAGCTGATTATTATACTCAGGTAAATGGTGTTGATGCTGCTGCTGATTTTTTAAGTCAACAAATTAAAAAAAGGGGATCTTTTAAAGGACTTGATGCTTTGTTGGAGTTAAATTACCAACAAGATTCAAAAGCTCAAAATTTCGATTATATAGATGTTTTAAGAGAATTGATTGCCAAGTTATTGAAAGGGAAACCTAAACTTCGTTGTCGCAAGTGCGGCTTTGGTGCGCAGTCACTGCATTGGCAATGTCCCAGTTGTAAACATTGGGGTGTGGTGAAACCCATCTATGGACTTGAGTCTGAATAATCATATTTTCTTGGTAGGCATTAACACCATTATGGTTGCTGCCTTGTTGGCTTGGTATGCCTATGGTTCGGCATTTACTGTAACCGATGTGTCTAAAGACCGCAGTCTACATCATGGCAAAGCGGTAACAGGTGCGGGCATTTTGATGTTTGTTCCATTTTCATTATCAGTCATCGCAGTTTTTCCAGACTTTATAGCTGCTTATTTATTGCTACTGATGTCCTTGCTGGGTTTTTTCGATGACAAATTTGACTTGTCTTTCAAATTACGTTTATTACTGCAGGCGCTTTTGGTAATTGCATGCCTTTATTACTACGGATATGAACCCAATTTGCTGATGTTGTTTTTGTTGTTTGCGTCAATCTGGTGGATTAATCTGTTTAACTTTATGGATGGTGCCAATGGCATGGCAGGCTTTCATGGCTTGGTTGTGTTGTCGTTTTATGGAGTGGTTTTTTTTCTGTCACAATCGTTTAATTTTATCATTTCAATAGCTGCGGTTATTATCTTGATTTACTTGGTTTTTAATGTGGGTTTAAAAAAACTGTTCATGGGTGATTCCGGTAGTTTACCGCTGGCATTTTTGCTATTTGTTTTGGCTTTATGGTCAATACAATCCGGTTGGCTGAATTATTTACAAGTTGCCATCATTCATGCGGTTTTTATTGCAGACTCAACATTCACACTGCTGGTTAGATTGAAAAATGGCGAAAACATCACACAGGCACATGCTTCGCATTTATATCAGCGACTGATAAAAAATGGTGCTTCTCATGTATTTGTTTCATTGAGTTATGCCACACTAACTTTGTTTTTATGTGCGTTGGCTTTATGGGTTGGTTCAGCAAAAATAATCACTCAATTCAGTACGTTATTGATTATTTATGGCATTTTACTGCTAATTTTTATCAAAACTTTCAAGTTGGGGCGTTAAAATACCCAACATGCTAAACCGGGTTCTACATTTGCGCATTGCTGTGGTCTGCCATGATTCTTTCATGGTGTGGTTGGCGTGGATGCTCGGTTTTCTGATTCGTTACAGTATTTGGCCAGAATCACCTGATCTGGTGTTTTGGTCTGTTGAAATTCTGGCCGTCATTCTGATTCAGGGGGTCATCAGTTTTTTATTCAATATGTACCGTGGTTTGTGGCGATTTGCAAGTATGCCTGATTTGCTTAATTTGGTGAAGTCAGCAACAGTTGGTACTTTGGCGATTACTTTATTTTTCTTTTTATTAAACAGGTTAGAAGGCATACCAAGAAGTGTGCTGCTGATGTATCCGTTTTTACTTGTAATATTGTGGGGAGGGCCAAGAATCACTTACAGAATGTGGAAAGACAAGTATTTTTACCTAAGCAGCCAAACCATGCCAAGAGCCATTATTATTGGCGCAGGACATATTGCTGATTTATTTATTCGCAATGCAGCCAGTAACAAATCTTGTCATGTGATTTTTATCATTGATGACAGTTCAGCTTACAAAGGTGCTCAGTTACGTGGAGTGAAGATCAAATCTGGTATCAATCAATTACATCAATTGGTTGAAGACTGTAATATTGACCTGGTTATCATTGCCAAACAAAACCCAGATGCTGAGTTGATTAAAAATGTGGTTGATCAATTAGCCACCAGTGAATGTAAAATTAGGGTAGCGCCAGACCCTGATGACTATGACAATAATCTAGTCAATTTCAATCATTTACAACCTTTGACTGTTGAAGATTTATTGGGTCGTGAAAAGGTTGAACTGGACTGGAATGAGGTGGCCACATACATTAAAAACAAATCGGTGTTGGTCACTGGTGGCGGGGGGTCGATAGGTTCAGAGTTGTGTCGGCAACTGGCTCGTTTTGGGGTCAGTAAGCTCACCATCGTAGATCATTCTGAATTCAATTTATATGCCATTGACAAAGCATTGCATGAAAGCGATTTAGTGGTCAACTCGCATCTGTGTGATGTGACTAATCAAGCACATCTTTTTCATTTGTTCAAGCAAAGCCAACCCGATGTGGTGTTTCATGCTGCAGCTTATAAACATGTCCCATTACTTGAGGAACTTGCCTGTGAGGGTTATCTCAATAATGTCATTGGTACTAAAAATGTGGCCGATTGTTGTGATGAATTTTCGGTGGATAAAATGGTGCTGATTTCAACTGATAAAGCGGTTAATCCACATAGTGTCATGGGTGCTACCAAAAGGCTGGCAGAAAAATACTGCCAGTATAAAAACCAAAGCAGCGAAACTGAATATCTGACTGTACGCTTTGGTAATGTGTTGGGCTCGGCTGGTTCTGTTGTTCCCTTATTTGAAAAACAAATTGCCGATGGTGGTCCTGTAACGGTGACCCATGAAAAAATCGAAAGGTATTTTATGACCATCCAAGAAGCCTGCCAATTAATTTTACAAAGTCTCGTTTTGGCTGATGATCATGATGTGCTGGTACTTGATATGGGTAAACCGGTAAAAATCATGAATCTGGCAGAACGCATGATTGCCTTGTCTGGCAAATCAAAAGAAGTCAAAATAACCATCACCGGTTTGCGCTCAGGTGAAAAACTTTACGAAGAATTACATTATGATGTTGAAACTCTGACACCGACACGGGTCCAGAAAATCAGTGCGGTCAAACACCATAAGCAACAATCTGAGCAGTTGCTCAATGGGATTCTGTCAGGCCAACAAGCGGCTCAAAAGTTTGAACAAGACCTGCTGTTAAGACAATTAGGGCGACTGGTGCCAGAATTCAAAAAACATGACCTGCAAGTGGTCGAAAAATTACCCACAAAAAGCAACAAAACAACATGAAAAAAATCACTAAAGCAGTATTTCCTGTAGGCGGTATGGGCACACGGTTTTTGCCCGCAACCAAGTCAATTCCCAAAGAGTTATTGCCCATTATCGATAAACCTTTGATTCAATACGCAGTGGAAGAGGCTGTTGAAGCTGGTATTACCACGTTGATTTTTATCACCAGTGCGACCAAGCACGCCATCAGTGATCATTTTGATCCCATGCCTGATTTGCGAGCACATTTTATCAATCAGGGCAAACATCAATTGGCTGAAAAACTCGATACTTTACCGCTTGAAATCAAGCGGGTTTTTATCCCTCAAGGTCAACCTCTGGGCTTGGGTCATGCGGTTTTACAAGCCGAGAGCTTGATTGAGGAGGATGAAATGTTTGCCGTTATTTTGGCCGACGATTTTATTGAGGCTCCTAATAATCCTTTGAGTTGTTTGATTCAACATGCACAGCAAGGCCAAAAGGCCACCATCAGTGTCGAACAGGTTGCAGCTGATCGCATCAGCAGTTATGGTGTGATTGGTACAGCATCTTGGCAAGGTGATTTGGCACAAGTGTCTGAAATAATTGAGAAACCAAGCGCTGAGGATGCACCTTCTGATTATGGGGTAATTGGGCGTTATGTGCTGCCACAAGCACTCTTTCAACGGTTGCGCGAAACCCATATGGACCGTAACCAGGAAATTCAGCTAACTGATGCCCTTAAACAGATCATGACTGAACAAGGATTGCAAGCCGTTAAATTATCTGGTCAAAGGTTTGATTGTGGCAGTCAGGATGGTTTTGTCCTAGCTAATTTACACGTTGCCATGAAATCCCCAGAACTTGCAGAAAAAATCAGACAATCATTGGGGTAATTCAAACAAAGGAAACATTGCTTTGAACATTAAATGCATACATTGTCAGCAACCAACCATTGCTAAAAAGTGGCTGGTGCTATCAGTTTTGTTACCGTTTGTTTTTATTTTCGTTCAAATCAGGTGTGGTCGCTGTAAACAAGAACAGTTTTACGAATTGAACATGCCTTTTTTGTTGGATTTGTTGCTTGATGTATTATTACCCATTGGAGCAGTTATAGGTTCTGTTTATTTGTTTGTTTTTGTTAATGGCAACTTATTACTCATGGGAGTCTTCGCTGCATTACTGTTTTTGACCTTCTGGGGTTTAAGACTTTATTGCTACCTAAAAAAATACGGCTAAAGTTTCTATGAATTTTTATCAGTAAGCCCTTTGTTTAAAAAAGAATGATCAAAAGCTTCTGGTAACAGATCTTTAAGGGAACGGCACGAAAAATTGCCTTGGGTGGTTTCAAGGTATATTTGAGTGGTTTGGTCACCGTGTTCAAAGATGATTTGGCGACAAGCACCGCAGGGCGGGCATGGTTGGCCTTTTTGGCCAATTATGAGTATGTTTTTGATGACTTTACCGCCATTGACAATCATTTGCGATACTGCAGATTGTTCAGCACAACAGCCCACAGGATAGGCGGCATTCTCTACATTACAACCGATATGGATTTGACCTTTGTCATCAAGAATGGCTGCTCCCACATGAAAATTTGAGTAGGGGGCGTAGGCTTTTTTGTGGGCTTTTTTTGCTGCTTTGAAAAGATCTTTTTCAATCATTAATTAATCCTGAGGTAAATAATAAATTTCAGGCAAGTGGCGTAATTTTTCTTCCAAATCCATGCCATAGCCAAAGATAAAATGATCCGG
>JAGRJR010000057.1 GCA_020442635.1 Lysobacterales bacterium | reverse complement strand
AAAATGAATTGGGGTGGTCGATATATAGAGCTAATTACCGAGGATGAAAACCAGTTTTTTGGAGTTACAGAGTTAGCCAGTTCTACTTTGTATGAAACCAGAGGTGGTAAACAAAAAATTCAAGCCACTGTGCTTCAAACAGATGGGCTGGTGAAAGTGCCTGTAATATATGTTTCAAGAATTAACGTTAAGACAGGAACAGTCGCAACCAGTGGTGAACAACAAATGTGCCTATACCCTGAAGTAGCTGAAAAATTATATCAATTAATTGGCAAGCTCAAATCTGTAGATTTTTCAAATCCCAGTGGCTTTAGAATTTCACCTGAAGAACTAAATAAGTTGCCAAGTAATATTATTGGTGAAGAGGATAGTTATTTATCAGCATTAAGACAGAGCCCAAATCGTGCAAATATAATAGAAACACTAATTAATGAAGGCTCAATAACCTCGAAGGATATTATAAATACATCATACCGAAGAAAAGAGTTAAATAAATTTAAAGAACTTATTGAAACTGAAGATTACTGGAAAAAATATGCTGAAGAAAATAATTTAAGCACAAATAGTGAAGAAAAAGTATGGCAGGTTTTTTTTGAAAAAAACGAATGGATTTTTGGTTATGGTTTAGATTATAGGTATAAATCAATCCTACAACGTGAAGCAAATATTTCAGAAAATGATATCAGTGGAGCAAATACAGTAATTTCAGACTATTTGCTTGGAGATAAAAAATTTACAACGTTTGTTGAGATTAAAAAACCGTCAACACCTTTATTTGCAGGTGGTCAAAATAGATCAAATAGTTGGAGGCTTTCTAATGAATTAATTTATTCAGTCTCACAAATTTTGGAACAAAAAGCATCGGGTCTCATTAAGCTTGAAAAGCCACAGTATGATTCTTCTGGAAACCTTATCAATCAAAAGGCATATGATTCGAAAGTAATTTTAATAATTGGAACTTGGAAACAATTGAATCAGTCAATAAATAATTATGAGATAGAAATAAAGAAAAAAACACTTGAACTTTTTCGCAATGACAGTAGGAATATAGAATTATTAACTTTTGATGAACTATATGATAGAGCCAATTTTATAGTTAATGGGAAAGCAGATGATTGACTATGCGAACTCTTTATATTTAATACTCACTTCCACCCACATGCTGCAATCACGCCAATCAGCGCGCAGTGTATTTTGGTTCCGTATTTGGTGGTGAAGGTTTTACTTATGGTGATTTTGTCGAAAAATTTTTCGATGTGACCGGTGAAGCCTTCGGCATAAAATTTCATTTGTACGGTGGGTCGATCTACTGACTCGTCCAGGAATGGAATGTCTGCCAACCAGTCTTCGATTTCCTGTTCTGGAATATAAAAATCCTTGCTTGGGCCAGTGCGAGCCTGAAATTCCGTAGGAATATCCATGGAAACTCGGTTTCTGGCCGACAACATGATGTCGCTGGTTGTTGGTTTTGTTATTGGCTTATTGCTATTGGGTTGTGTTGGTTCGCCTTGGATGGGTTGTGGCTTGGGTTTCAGGGGTGTTTTTATAGCTGGGGAAGGTTTTGCCGGCGAGCCGCCGGCGACCCCTGTTTCGACTTTGCTTTTTGATGGTTTTGGTTTAATGGATTCAACTGCTTTGGGCTTTGCTGTAGGTTGCTTTATGGTTTGCTTTAATTCGACTTCAAGGATTGGCGATATACTGATATTTTCGCTGTTCCAGGGTTTGGGCAACAACAGAAACATCAATACCAACAGCAAGGGTAAAAAGCTGTGCTTGAGCCAATGTGTGAAGTCTGGTTGTTGCCAGTTGGGTTGAGTCAGGGCCTGTTGCAAAGGTTAAAATGCCAGTGAAATTCCGACATTATAGACACCGCCTGTTAAGTAAAAGTAAATGGTTTGTTTAAAGAGACATTTGCTTGATTAGTGAACAAAGATAAAAAGTTTAAAAATGTGCTTCTCTGCGTTGAAAAACTTGCCAATAACGGCGTATTGGACTGCATTTTTCGCCTTGATTAGCTCATTCTTAATTCTTTTTCTCAATTGCCCATAATCAAGCAAATGTCTCTTATAATTTAAGTTTGAAAAATTTAAAAACCACCCAAGCAGGGCCAATTAACAGAAACTGTAAATCTTTAAAAAACGAGGGGCGTTTGCCTTCAATATGGTGACCGATAAATTGTCCAATCCAGGCCAGCACAAATAATACAATGGCAACAGATAATAAAGGTACGCCTTGATTTTCTAACCAATAATTCAAAGCCAGGCAGGCGGTTGTAAAAACCAGCATGGTGGCGAATACCTTAACGCTCTTGATGATGTAGTACAACATCAATAAAACACTGATAACCATTGCCAGGTTCATCACATGTGGCAATTTAACCACCCACAAAGCAGCGGTAATAGACCAGAAAATTATCGGTACGCAAATGTAGTGAATGATTTGATTGGTGCGGTTGATGTGAGACTTGTGGTACTCGGTCATCAAACTTTTCATGCTGCCGTTATGATTGGCTGAACTCATGACCGGTGATTCTTCGGTAGGCTTCATGGTATTTCTCCGCTGTTTTTTCTATCAATTCGGCGGGAACGCGTGGCCCTGGTGGTTGTTTGTCCCAATCCAGGGTTTCCAGATAATCCCTGATGAACTGTTTGTCATAGCTTTCAGGGCTGGTGCCTATTTGGTAGTTATCAGCATTCCAGAATCTTGAAGAATCGGGTGTTAACACCTCATCCATCAAGACCAATTCATCGTTATCGTCCAAACCGAACTCAAATTTGGTGTCTGCTATGATAATACCATGTTCTGACGCATGCTGACGGGCTTTTTGGTAAATCTCTATAGATACGGATTTAAGTTGTTCAGCGCGCTCTTGACCAATTTTATCAATCAGTTGGTCGAAGGTGATGTTTTCATCATGATCACCCACTGCTGCTTTGGATGATGGGGTAAAAATGGGTTCAGCCAATTGCTCGGCTTGCTGTAAATTTTTTGGTAATTGGATGCCACAAACGGAACCTGTGGCCTGATAGTCTTTCCAGCCTGAGCCAATGATGTAACCACGAACAATGGCTTCACACGGTAGGGCTTTGAGCTTTTTTACTACCACGGCTCGGTTTTCTAAATCCTTTTCGGCATTGGCAATGACTTGTGTCACTGGAATTTCAGTGAGGTGATTCTTTATAATAGGCCGCATCATAGCAAACCAGAAATTAGAAATTTGTGTCAACAAGGCTCCTTTGTTCGGGATAGCATCTGGCAACACAACGTCAAAAGCACTCAATCGATCGCTGGCGACCATGAGTAAATGCTGGTCATCGACTTCATACACGTCACGAACTTTACCTTGGTGGATTTTTTTGAGTTGCAGTTCCATGTTTTGGTTTGAACAAAGAAAAAGGTATTTTAACGAGGCGCTTTGCGCATAGCAAATAAATAATATGGGCATTATCATTGGCAGTATTCTGGGATTTAAGTTTGGGGGCTGGTTTGGCATGTTACTCGGTGCCTGGGTTGGTTATTCCATAGAACAAAAAATTTCAGGCCCCGTTCATGGCGAGGGTAAGAAACAGACCCAAGAAAGTTTTTTCAATGCATTGTTCCTGACCATGGGAAAAATTGCCAAGATTGATGGCAAGGTGTCAACATCTGAAATAAACCGGGCCGAGGGTATCATGCAGCATATGAAACTGAATCATGAGATGCGGCAAAAAGCGATTGATTTATTCTCCAAAGGCAAAGACCCAGCTTACCATATAGATGGTGCTTTACGGCAGTTTGGTCAGTTTGCACGTAGATCATTGTCACTTAAGCAAATATTTCTCGAAATGTTGATAGATGTGGCTGAGGCTGATGGCAAGATTTCACCGCCTGAACAAGCTTTACTACAACAGGTTTGTCAGCAAATTGGTTATCCAGTACAAATGCTGATAGCCATGATGAAAATGCGTGGTTTTGCCAGTGGTGGTTACCAACAACACCAAAGCGATTCGTGGCAAGGACGCTCAAATGGTGGTTCCAGGCAGCATAGACATCAGCGTCAAACCGCACAAAATCGCAGCGCACCCTTCAATCCGTATCATGTTCTGGGTGTGGATCAAACTGACAACAAAGCGACCGTCAGACGTGCCTATAAACGGTTAATGAGTCAACATCATCCTGATAAACTGATAGCCAAAGGATTGCCGCCGGAAATGATGAAAGTAGCTGAAGAAAAAGCCAAACAAGTCCAACTGGCTTGGGAAAAGGTCAAAGAGTTAAAAGGCTGGTGACGGTTGACAATGTAGGGTTACGGTGACAAACTTTGTTGCCAACTCATAGCAAACCTTAAATATGACTGAATATATCATCGCGCCATCAATTTTATCAGCTGATTTTGCCCGCTTGGGAGAAGACACGCAAGCGGTGTTGGATGCAGGGGCAGACTGGGTTCATTTTGACGTGATGGATAATCACTATGTGCCTAACTTAACCATAGGACCACAAGTGTTAAAAGCATTGCGAAACTATGGTATTGATGCGCCGATTGATGTACATTTGATGGTCAAACCGGTTGATCGCATCATTGGCGATTTTGTCCAAGCAGGCGCTAGTATGATTACTTTTCATCCCGAAGCCTCTGAACATATTGACCGATCTCTGGCTCTGATTAAAGATGCGGGTTGTCAAGCTGGTTTGGTGTTGAATCCAGCCACGCCTACCCAAGTGCTCGAGCATGTGATGGATAAACTGGATATGATTTTGTTGATGAGTGTCAATCCAGGGTTTGGTGGACAGTCATTTATCCCGGAAACCATGAATAAAATCCGAAAAGTCAGGGAACTGATTGATTCATCAGGAAAAAATATTCGTCTTGAAGTTGATGGTGGTGTCAAAGTGGATAATATTGGTGATATTTCACGAGCTGGAGCAGATACATTTGTCGCCGGATCAGCCATTTTCAATACGGATGATTATGCGAAAACCATCACAAATATGCGTAAAATGATTCAGCAGTAATTCAGCGAACTGAGTTAAAATAATCGCATGAAAACAATAATTGTAATCATATTGATCTTATTACTCAGCTTTTCTTCAGCCGCTCAAGATGCTGTCAGCCTCAATGATGCGGTAAAACAGGCAGAGAAAGAAGGCCGTGTTATTTCCGCAAGGACAGTTAATGAAAAGCATGAAGTGAAAGTTTTGACAGCTTCAGGAACAGTCAAAACTTTAAACATTAATGCGGGTGGTTCAACAAAAAAAATCAAGCCCCCAAAACCTGAATATTACAACCGTGGTGGCAGTTCAGTGCAGAATAACAAGCACAAGCCGGTGATTCCGCAAAGGTACAAGGACAACAAGAGACAACAAAGAACCATAAGGTTGGATAGACGAAAGCTGGATTCACAACCAGCAACTCGTAATCGCAACGGTTCCAAAAATGACAGTAGGAAAGATAAGTAATTTATGCGCGTACTGCTAATAGAGGATGATGAAAATCTGAGAAATACCCTGATAAAACGATTTGAAGAAGTGGGGTATGTGGTGGATGCTGCCGACAATGGAGAAGATGGACTGTACAAAGGACAGGAATATCCAGCTGATGTGGCGGTTATTGATTTAGGTTTGCCTAGGGTCTCAGGCATGGAAGTGATTCAAACCTTGCGTCAAGATGGCGTACAGTTTCCTATTATTGTTTTGACGGCTCGCGGTTCCTGGCAGGACAAGGTAATGGGCTTGGATGCTGGTGCTGATGATTATTTGGTTAAGCCTTTTCATTTTCCTGAGCTATTGGCAAGGGTTAATGCGTTGGTCAGGCGCTCCTCAGGAAATACCACGCCTGAAATCACTTGTGGTAAATTATCAATGAACATGAGTACACAGGAAGTGAAATTAGCTGGAGAAATCCTGGATTTAACCTCTTATGAGTATAAGGTTCTGGAGTATATGTTACATCATCAGAATGAGGTGGTTTCCAAAACCACTCTGACTGAACATATTTATCATCAGGATTATGATCGAGATAGCAATGTCATCGAAGTCTTTGTGGGACGTTTACGTAAAAAACTGTCGGCTATTGACTCTGGTACCAAGTATATTGAAACCTTGAGGGGCCGGGGTTACAGAATGCGCTCAGTTGATTGATTCATGGTTTCTGTGACTCAAAGGGTGTCACTGACCAAACGGGTTCTGGTTACTTCCAGTTTAGCATTATTGATTGCCTTGGCCTTGATCGGCTTTGTGATGGATCAGGCATTTAAGGAAAAATCCCTACATTTGGCCAAAGAACGTCTGGAAAGTTATGTCATTGCCATCATTTCCAACACCGAGGTTCAACAGGAGTCCCTGGTATTTCCTGAGTATTATCCATCGCCAAGAATGGAACAGCCCGGGTCGGGTATGTATGCTCAGATATTGGTAGGTGACCAAATTTGGGAGTCTCCTTCAGCACTTGGTCAGGAATTGCCTGATTTGCTACCGGTTGAGGTCAATGTCAGGGCATTTGATGCGCCTTTAGAGTTCAATGGCGAGCGGCTGTTTCGCATGCGTCAGGGTGTAACCATTGAGTCTGAAAGTGGCACTCTGCAATTAACCATCGCGGTCATTGAACATGCTGGCAGATTTTATAAGGAGTTAGCCGAATTTGAAGAAAACTTGTTGACCTGGTTGATTGCTATCAGCTCGGTGTTGGTTTGTATTCAATGGGTTATCATGTATTGGGCGACCAAACCGTTGAAGCGTTTGGTGGGTGATTTGCAAAAACTGGAGAAAGGCGACGAGTTAATCTTTTCAGAAGATTATCCAAGTGAATTACGTGGTTTAACCGCCAGTTTAAATCGATTGATTGAAAACGAAAGAAGCAATTTATCACGACAACGCCGTACCTTGGGAGATTTGGCACATTCCCTAAAAACACCCTTGGCAGTGATTCATGCTGAACTCGAAAATCCAGAAATTGATAAAAACTTGTTGCAACAACAAGTGATGAATATGAATGAAATTGTGGCTTACCAATTAAAAAGGGCTGCGGTGGCTGGGCATCGAACTTTTGTGACAGGTGTGCCAGTGATAGACGTGATGGATAAAATCATCAATACCTTACAAAAAATTCATAAAAACAGAAACATCAAAGTCAAAACCCAAATAGCTCCAGGTGCTGAGTTTTATGGCGAGAAGGGTGATTTGATGGAGGTGTTGGGAAATCTTTTGGAAAATGCTTTTAAATGGTGTGATCAACACATTGATGTTTTGGTGAAAACTTTGTACATGGAAGGTCGTCGTCGAACAGGTCTGGTGATAGAAATTAGTGATGATGGTCCTGGAATCTTGCCACACAAACGTAAAGAGTTATTAAAAAGGGGCGTGCGTGGCGATGAACAGGTCAAGGGACATGGTATTGGGCTTTCAATAGTCACTGATATTGTGGAATCCTATCAGGGAGAGCTAAAAATTAAAACTCATGAACAGCTGAAAGGCGCCAGCTTTAAAGTTATTCTGCCACCGTAAAAATGAGCCAATGAAAATAAACCAATTACTCGAAATTATGCAAAAATTGCGTGACCCAGTCAACGGCTGTCCCTGGGATGTTAAACAGAATTTTTCCACCATAGCCCCTTATACCATTGAGGAAGCTTATGAAGTGGCTGATGCCATTGAGCAAGGTGATATGGACAGCCTTAAATATGAATTAGGGGATTTGCTTTTTCAGGTGGTTTTTCATGCGCAAATGGCCGATGAAGTTGGACATTTTAACTTTGATGATGTGGTTCAAGCTGTTTCAGAAAAAATGATTGAAAGGCATCCGCATGTGTTCCAGAAAAATGGTCCCAAGCTCACAGCAGAACAACAAACCGAGGCATGGGAAAAAGCCAAGAGTAAAGAGAAAGTGAGCGTGCTTGATGGAATTGCTGATAACTTGCCAGAATTGTTAAAAGCGATAAAACTAACCAAATATGCTGCGGTGATTGGCTTTGATTGGCCCAATGTTGAATATGTATTCGATAAGTTACAAGAAGAAACCGATGAATTGAAACAAGCAGTCAATGAGGGGGATCAGGAGCATATACAAGAAGAGCTGGGCGATTTATTATTCGTATGTGCCAATCTTGCAAGACATTTAAAAATAGATCCTTCAACCGCCTTACGAAAAGCCAACAGAAAATTTGAAAAAAGGTTTAGATTGGTTGAGTCCAAAGCAAAATCACTTGGTCAAGAAAGCGATAGCTTTGACCTGAAAACTCTGGACGAGTTATGGACTCAGGTCAAAGAAGATTTAAAGAAATCATGATGACTGAACAACTCACCAGGTATGTGTGTGAGTGTGAAAGATGAATTGTTCAGCACATCAATGATGTTCGTTTCCCTCGGCTCCGAGGTAAATTGCCCTTTTATTTCCCCACTATCGCCCCATTCAGAAATTGTATTCCGAACAGGTAGTCATGTGACTGGCATTAGCGTGTGTGAAAGTGTGTGAATTAACGCCAGCCAACATAGACATTTGGTCAACCTCTAGTTACTACAAGTCAGTGCAGAACCATTAAAATAGAGGCTTGTTAATACGAAGTTAATCATTGTTGCATCTGAACTTTCATTCTCAACTGATACTTCAAAATGGTTATTTAAGTCACAGGCGAGTTGAATGGACAGCAATTTTCCTGTGCCATCATCTACAGAGTCCAGAGCACCACCTGTACCATCATCTACAGAATCCGTAGCGCCACCTGTGCCATCATCTACAGAATCCGTAGCGCCACCTGTACCATCATCTACAGAATCCGTAGCGCCACCTGTGCCATCATCTACAGAATCGGTAAGACCTACTTTTTCAATTTTTGTAATAAATCCAGTTAATTCGTTGTTTTCAATGATGCCTTCAAAAAGTACATTGTTTCCTACATTGTCAACGATCATACCCTCATAGATACCATCATTTTTAGTCTCGTGTATATAGCCAACCTCAGCTACGGCAATTTGTCCAATGATTAATAACCATGAATATTTCAAGATGTTTTTAAAAAACTTACCGCTTACTTTATCTGTCGCTATATCAGTGCCTTCACTTTCAGAAAAAGTCATTCCAGTACCTTCTGTTTCTGATGATTTGATTCCTGTGCCTTCTGTTTCTGATGAAAACATGTGTTTATCCTCTGTGTTTGCTTAGTCATTAAAATAAAAGAAACCTAAACCAATGGGGTCATTCTTGGCTTGAGATTTCATGGATTCATATTTTTCTTCAATGAGATCAAATTGCGGGGTGATAACGTCTTCGTATACGTCTCTGATCATCTTAGTGACTTCTGCTTTGAAAGCTTCACGAGATTCTTCAGGAACCCTAATGGTATATAGATTTCTTTGAAAATTGGTGTTGTCTGTCTCACTGAAATTATGATTAATGGTTCTAATTAAGCGATTGATAGACAAACCAGCGATTCTGGCCTTTTCTTTATTAACACCTGTTGGTGGTGTGTAAGACTTATTCTTGTAGACCACTTTACCGTTTTTGATAACCACACAGCCTGCTTTTAATAACGATTCTAATACAGGCCCATGACTGATGTTTTTGCCAAACCTTTGTGCCAGTCTTTCAAAAGAAAGGCCAGTACCGCTACGTTTCAATGGTAAGGGGTTGTTGTTTTCATCACAAAAAGGTGGTTGGTTGCGCCAATGATCTAGAATGCTACCTTCTCTGGATCTGTTTTGTTCAAGTATTTCATCTTGGTTGAAATTTTGTTTCAGTATCTTCGAAACTTCACGTCGATCCAACCCTGTTTGATAGGCAATTGAAGAAATTTTTCCTCGGCTGTTTTGTGTGGTCTTTTCTATATATCTTTCTGCTTCTTCAACAAAAAGTTCCCTAACCAAATTCTGAAATGAATTAAATTCTACTTTTTGCTTCACTAGAATTCTGATCAATGGTCTTAAACAAGTTCGAATAAAGTCTAACCAATAAACATCAAATGACAGGTTTTGTGGTTTTGATACTTGTTGCGTCATTGAGTTTGCTCCTGATTAAAATGCCAACCTTGAAAATGGTCAAATCCCAATTCAACACCATTGATGAAATCTTCTTCTGTCTCAACACCTTCCAGTACCGAGGTAATATTCAAAGACCTGGCAAATTTAGCAAGCCCATAAGTGAAGCCCTTATTGCCTAAGTGCCGCAAATTTTGATTGGCTACTTTTATAACATCTATTAGTTCAATCTGTAGCAACTCCCAATGAGCAAAACCTGTACCAAAATCATCCAGGGCAATCCAGCCTCCTTGAGCCCTGAAAGTTTTTAATAAATCAATGGAGTCAGAACACAAAGGAGGCAAAGAGTCTGATTCAACTATTTCTATACACAGTAAATTAGGGTCAATGATTTTGTGATCCATTAACAGGCGAAATGAAGCCCGAAACTGAGGACTAAGTAAAGTGAAAGGCATCAGATTAACACTTAATCGATTGGGCTTTTTTGAAGAAAGATTGGCGTTGATCTGTTCAAAAATTCTAATATCCAACTCAACTTTCTGCAGCGTGCTTAATGCTTTGAAATATTTCTCAACATTGGGGTAGCCCTTCAGGTTATTGGGGCGGTACAGCATTTCAATCCAACCTTGCTTATAACCTTGAGCATTAACAATCTCCTGAAACTGAAAATTCAGTTTGTGTTGATTGGAGCTGGCTAATGCGGCAAAAGTCATAAACATGGTCAATATTGAACAGGTTTATTATGGTTCAGAAAATTATGCTTGTAAAGACATTTTTTTAAAAACAGCAAAACAACCGAGCTTCGGTGAAGTAGTTAGCTTATAAGTGTGCTTAGCGCTGAAGTTTTAATGGTGAGTTAAACTGAATTGGGTTTAATGCTATAAGCACTCAATGACTGCTAAATTTGCAGGGGGTAGCTTGATATTAGTTAGTGTAGACTTGTGCACCCATTGCATGGTTTGTTGTTCCATGGGTGTGGTCAGGGCTTGGTCGTCGATGCAATGAAAAAAATGTATTTCAACATGTTTTTCAGGGTATTGATGCGACACGGAGATCAGATGAATTGCTTTTCTTGGTATGTAGTCCAGTTCTTCTTTAAGCTCTCTCTGTAAAGCATCTGTTAAGGATTCTTCAGCTTCTACTTTACCACCTGGAAACTCCCAAAAACCAGCGAGGTGTTTGCCATGTTGTCTTCGAGTTAACAAAACATGGCCCTGGCTGTCTTCCAATACCAGGGCGACTACTTGAACGTATTTGCGGTCGATCAGCTCAGACGGCCGTGACATTGTTTATATTTTTTGCCAGAGCCACAAGGGCAAGGTTCATTTCTGCCTACTTTATCTCCATCTCTGACAAATGTTTCAACCCGCTTTTGATTTTCATCAGAAGAGGCATTGGTTGATTGATGTTGATATTGCACATTTTGTTCCTCTTTATGTTCCATGGCTGCAACATCTTTTTCCTGTTGAACTTTAACGCGTGCAATGATACGAATGGTTTCATATTTGATTTTATCCAGCAAATCTTTGAACATTTCAAACGATTCACGCTTGTATTCCTGAATTGGTTGTTTTTGCGCGTGTGACCGTAAACCAACCCCTTGCCGCAAATGATCCATTTGTGCCAAGTGTTCTTTCCATAGTTGGTCAAGCGTGTTCAGGTAGGCTGCTTTTTCAAAATGTCGCATCACTTCACTGCCAGTCATGGCTTCTTTTTCTCTGAAAAATCGCTCAATGTGATCAAGAATTTTGTCGGTAAGGCCATCATCATCCATTTCTTGATCACGTTCAAGAAGACGGTTAATGTTGATGTCGATACCAAATTCATGAGAAAGGACACGTTCTAGTTGTGGAATTTGCCACTGTTCCTCAACGCTTTCCAGTGGAATGTATTGACGGACGACGTTGTCAAAAACTTCTTCTCTGACATCGTTGATGTATCCGCCTATCTCCTCTGACTCAAGTAGGTCGGCTCGTTGTTGGTAAATCACCATTCTTTGGTCATTGGCTACGTCATCGTATTCTAAGAGGTGCTTACGGATGTCAAAGTTATGTGATTCAACCTTACGTTGCGCATTCTCAATAATTCGGGTTATCCATTTGTGTTCGATGTATTCATCTTCTTTCATGCCAAAGCGTTTCATGTTGTCCATCATACGACTTTGACCAAAGACTCTCATCAGGTTGTCTTCAAGTGAAATGTAAAATCTAGAAGAGCCCGGATCGCCCTGACGGCCGGCACGACCTCGCAGTTGGTTGTCAATACGTCGTGATTCATGACGCTCTGTACCGATGATTCGCAAACCACCATTAGTTAACACCAATTCATGGCGCTGTTGCCAGTCTGCTTTGAATTGTGATTTTTCTGCATCACTGAGTTTGCCTTTGTTTTCAAGCTCAACACTTAGATTGCCGCCTAATACAATATCAGTACCACGACCTGCCATGTTGGTGGCAATGGTCACTGCACCAGGCAAGCCTGCTTCAGCCACTATCATGGCTTCGCGTTCATGTTGCTTGGCATTCAAAACATTGTGTTTGATTTTGCGCTGTTTCAATTGGGCAGACAGGTATTCAGAGACTTCAATGGATGCTGTTCCCACCAAAACTGGTTGTTGTCGTTCAACACAATCAATGATGTCTTGGATAATGGCTTCAAATTTGGATTTTTGGTTAAAGTAAACCAAATCACCTTGATCATCACGAATCATTGGTTTGTGGGTTGGAATAACGATCACCTCTAAACCATAAATGGATTGGAATTCATAGGCTTCGGTATCGGCAGTACCGGTCATGCCAGACAGTTTGGGGTAAAGGCGAAAATAGTTTTGGAAAGTGATGGATGCCAGTGTTTGATTTTCTTTCTGGATGGGCACATTTTCTTTGGCTTCTACAGCCTGGTGTAACCCATCCGACCAGCGACGGCCTTCCATGGTTCTGCCAGTAAATTCATCGACAATGACAATTTCGCCATCCTTGACGATGTAATCCACATCTTTTTCAAACAAATGATGGGCTTTCAAGGCGGCACTGACATGATGCATCAATGAAATGTGTTGAGAGTCATATAAAGACTCCTCTGCTCCCATCAAACCATTTTTTTTCAATAAATCTTCAGCATTTTGCATACCCTGTTCGGTGAGGAATACCTGTTTGGACTTTTCATCCACCGAAAAATCACCATCAGGTTCAGGAATAGGTTGTTTGTTTAAAATGGCTTGGCTGATGGCTTTTTGGTCCACTTCTTTGGTGGCTTTTTGTAAAAGTGGCACTATTTTGTTGACCCGGTTATATACTTCAGGTGACTCATCAACCTGACCAGAAATAATCAAAGGAGTACGGGCTTCGTCAATCAGAATGGAGTCAACTTCATCAATGATGGCAAAGAAGGGCTCGCGTTGCACTTTGGCATCGAGGCTGAATGCCATGTTATCACGCAGGAAATCAAAGCCGAGTTCATTGTTTGTGGCATAGGTAATGTCACATGCATAGGATGCGCGTTTGGCTTCGTGCGACAGGCTGGGAATTACCACACCAACGCTCATGCCCAGGAAATTGTAGAGAGGCTCCATCCACTTAGCATCGCGATTGGCCAAGTAGTCATTAACGGTTACCACGTGAACGCCTTTACCAGCCAATGCGTTCAAATAAGCAGGCAAGGTACACATCAAGGTTTTACCTTCACCAGTACGCATTTCAGCTATTTTACCCCTATGGATGACAATGCCGCCTATGAGCTGGACGTGATAATGTCGCATTCCCATGGTTCTGATCGATGCCTCCCTTACCAGAGCAAAGGCTTCAGGCAATAAATCTTCCAGACTTTCGCCGTTAGCGATACGATCTTTATATTCTTGAGTTTTGACAGGGAAATCTTCGTCCTTGAGTGCTTGAACATGAGGTTCCAATGCTTCAATCTTGTCAGCTATTTTATCTAACTGTCTGACGTATCTTTGGTTTCTACTTCCAAAAACTTTGGTGAAAAGTGTGTTCAATGCCATAATTTAATTTTCTAATGCCTGCTTGAGTTGAAACTATGTGGTTTCAACGTTTTTATTATTCAAGTAAAAGGGCAAATAAAGTTGAATTTATTTGCCCTTTTGAAAGTGGTATGCCTGATTACGAATTTACAAAGGGCAGCGGATTGACCTTATGTCCATTCTTCAATATTTCAAAGTGCAAATGCTCAGAAGTGGCTCTGCCAGTTTTGCCCATAATGGCAATAGGTTCACCTGCAGTTACTTTTTGTCCCAGTTTAACTTTGACTTCCTCTGCATGGGCATAGCGTGTCATGAAGCCATTGCCATGATCAATTTCAACCATATTTCCATAAGAACTGCGTTTTCCAGCCCAAACAACTACCCCATCAGCTGCGGCAACTATTTCAGATTTGTAGGCTCCTGAATAATCCACGCCAGGATGACTCGCTTGTTGCCCTGTGAATGGATCTATGCGTTTGCCGTAGTAGGAGGAAATCCAACCATCTTTCAGTGGAAAAATATGGGGCGTTGCATTCTGGTCAACAGTTTGCTCGTTTAATAGCTGTGACAAAATAGCCAGGTTTTCTTGTTGTTTGGTGAAAGTGTCCTCAAGGCTAAATAAACTCGCATACAAAGACTGAGGTGTATTTTGCTCACCAGTCAATTCTAACTCAGCACCACCCAAACCAGGTTCTTCATCCAATTTGAACTCGTCATGGTTAATGTTAGCAACTTCGGTTAAACGATTGCCCAATGCATTCAATCTTGTTGACTGTGCCATCAGCTTACCAATTTGTAGTGACATGGAATCAATGTCATTCTGAACTGAGTTTTTATGATCCAATAATTCTTGTTGCTGAGCATCAACCAGAGCTTGCAGTTCTTGAATACGTTCTTCATCCTGACTTGATTGATCTAGGACTGTTGTGCCAATCAAGGTGCCCAGAGAAAAAACCAACAAAGTGAATGCAGCTAATATGGAATATAACTTGATTTGGTTTTTCTTATCGCTTAATGAGTACTGGACTATACCTGTTTTTTCGTGTTTTATTATGGTTAGATTTTTCATAAAAAAATTGGCTAATCTCATTTATTATGTTTCAATTATCATCATGCGAAAATCCAATGGATTCACTTCTTTAAGCGACGGTCTGGCTCAAAACAAATCCTTGGCTGGTTTGGTTGAACGCGCCACTCGGCTTAAAAAATTAAACGATCAGCTTCAAATACGGTTGCCACCTCAAGTGCGGGGCATGTGCCAACTCGCCAACATCAAAGGCGAAACGGCAGTGTTTATTTGTAAAACACAAATGGAAGCCAGTAAAATTCGCATGTACAGCCGGAGCATTTTACAGACAATGCAAGAGGAATTCAAAATTTCTGTTAAGAAACTACTGCTAAAAGTGGATATTTGAGCTTTTCCCACTGTTTTAGATGGTTTTTAAATATTCACTTCACTTCATTTACACTTCCAATAGGGTAGAACCGATAAATGGCTGACTTGCCTAGAGAGGCAGTTTATAATGCACAACTGTTTAAAAATTAGACCAGAACATGAATTTACAAGCCCAGATTGAGGCTGCTTGGCAAGCCAAGAAAGAGCTAAACCCAATTGAATTAAAAAAAGAGTATGGTAAACACATCGAAGACGCTATGAATGGCCTTGAGCAAGGTGGTTTGCGGGTAGCAGAACCTTGTGGGACTGATTGGGTGGTCAATGAATGGCTTAAAAAAGCAGTGTTACTTTATTTTGCTGCTGAACACAATCAAGTGGTTTCTGGTAGCACCCATAATTATTGGGACAAAGTACCTTGTCGTTTCCAAGGCGCGAATGCCAAAGAATTTGAAAAAATCGGTGCCAGAATTGTGCCTCCAGCAACCATAAGACGAGGTGCTTTCTTAGGTAAAGGTGTGGTTTGTATGCCTTCATATGTGAACATCGGCGCATATGTAGGTGCTGGTACCATGGTTGATACCTGGGCCACTGTTGGGAGCTGTGCCCAAATCGGTAAAAATGTTCATCTTTCTGGAGGTGTAGGTATTGGTGGTGTTTTGGAACCGTTGCAAGCTTCACCAACCATTATTGAAGATGATTGTTTTATTGGTGCTCGCAGTGAAGTGGTTGAAGGGGTCAGAATTGGCAAAGGCAGTGTGATTTCTATGGGCGTGTTTATTGGGCAAAGTACCAAAATTTATGACCGTGAAACGGATGAAGTCAGTTATGGTTATGTACCGCCAGGTTCGGTGGTGGTTGCCGGTTCACTACCAGCAGCTAATGGCAAATATTCGCTGAACTGCGCCGTGATTGTCAAAAAAGTCGATGAAAAAACCCGTGCCAAAACCTCTATCAATGAGTTGTTACGCTCATGATTATTTATGGCATTAAAAACTGTGACAAAGTCAAAGCGGCTATGAAACAAGCGCAATCTAATGGTGTTGATGTTCAATTACACGATTTCAGAAATGATGGTATTGATCAAGCATTGGTAGATGAAATGCTCAATGACATTGCCATTGATCAATTGTTGAACAAACGCAGTACCACCTGGAAGCAGCTTGATGCTTCGGATAAAGAAACCTTCAGTAGTGATTTATTGCTACAGCACCCAACGTTGATTAAACGTCCGGTTGTTTTTGAAAATGGTCATTATCGAATTGGATTATAACGATGGAACCTGAAGTCATCATCCTCGCCAAACAACTGATACAAAAGCCTTCATATACACCTGATGATGCGGGTTGTCAGCCTTTATTGATGAACCGCATGGGTGGACAGGGATTTCAAGGAGAACATCATCGCTTTGGTGAGGTTGATAATGTGCTGATGTGGCATGGAGATGAACAAGGGCCTGCGTTGATGTTTTTGGGCCATACCGATGTTGTGCCACCTGGAAATGAAGCTGCTTGGAAACATCATCCTTTATCTGCACATGTTGAGTCAGGAGTTTTGTATGGCCGTGGTGTTGCAGATATGAAAGGCTCTATTGCTGCCATGGTGTTAGCCATGGAAAAGTTTGTGGGCGAGCACCCCAATCATCCTGGCAAGATTGCTTTGATGCTCACGTCCGATGAAGAGGGTGTCGCTGTTGATGGTGTGAAAAAATTTATGCCTTTGATGGCTGATAAGCACCATTTTGACTATTGTTTGGTGGGTGAGCCGAGTAGTGCTGAAACTTTGGGAGATACTGTCCGGGTTGGCAGGCGTGGCTCACTGCATGTCACCATTCGTATCAAAGGCAAACAGGGGCATGTTGCTTATCCGCAAAATGCCAGTAACCCCATCTTTCTGGCAGCGCAAGCGATTGATGAGATGGGACAGTTTGTTTGGGATGAAGGTAATAAAGACTTCCCACCCACTAGTTTTCAAATTTCCAACATCACTGCTGGAAACAGTGTGCCTAATATTATTCCGGGTGAGCTGGTAATAACAGCCAATTACCGTTATTCTCCTGAATCAAATCAGCAAACATTGGCCGTACAGTTACAAAGTCTCTTAGACAAACACAATTTAGAATATGAATTGAACTGGCAGTTATCTGGCGAGCCGTTTCATTGTCAAAATGAGACCTTTAAAAAAGCCTTATCAGATTCAATTGAACACATTGTAGGCATCAAACCTGTATTTAATACGGCTGGAGGCACTTCCGATGGTCGCTTTGTGGCTCCACATGGGATCTCAACCATGGAATTGGGTCCCATCAACAAAACCATCCATCAAGTGAATGAATGTGAAAAAATCAGTCATCTGGTGCAATTGGAAAACATCTATTTGGAATTAATTAAAAGGTTATTGCTACCATGATAACCGTCAATAATCGAAAGCTGTCTGTAGCACCGATGCTAGACTGGACGGATCGACACTGTCGCTATTTCCATCGTTTGATTTCCAATGAAGTGCTGCTTTATACCGAAATGGTGACTTGTCCGGCAATTCTGCGCGGTGAGCGTGAAAAATACATTGGCTTTTCACCAGAAGAAGTACCGGTTGCCTTACAATTGGGCGGCAGCGAAGTGAAAGATCTGGCCGCCTGTGCAAGGATTGCTGAAGACATGGGTTATTCTGAAGTGAATTTAAACGTCGGTTGTCCGAGCGATCGCGTTCAAAAAGGTCGTTTCGGGGCTTGCTTGATGAAAGAGCCTGATCTGGTTGCTGATTGTTATGCAGCAATGCAACAAACTGTGCAGATTCCTGTGACCATCAAGTCCAGAATAGGCGTGGATGATCAGGATTCCTTTGAGGCTTTCGCAGCTTTTATCGAGACTATTAAAAAAGCCGGTTGTGAAACCTTTATTGTGCATGCGCGCAAGGCTTTACTCAAAGGTTTAAGCCCAAAACAAAATCGCAAGGTGCCACCGATTAACTATGAATTTCCATGGCAGATTAAACAACACTATCCGGAACTGACTGTGGTGGTTAACGGAGAAATTGATACCGTAGAGAAGGCACAAAAACAGCTCGAAAATGTTGATGGAATCATGATTGGTCGGGCATTCTGGAATTCACCCTGGTTGATTCGAGAAATGCATGAGCTTTTGGGTATGAAACAACAGACTTCCAGCCGTGATGAAGTGCTGTTATCATACATCGATTATTGTCAGGCCATGTTGGAACAGGGTTTGAATCTTCATTGGTTGATCAGGCCAATATTGGGTCTGTATCATGGGCTTCCAGGGAATAAAAAATGGAAGTCGCATTTAGTTACAGAATCACCGAGACGACCCAAGGACGTTTCGGTCATTCGGGAAGCGAGAGAATTTGTAACATGTTAGTTAAAACTGTTGATGCGTTTAAAAAAGCAATTGCTGAAAACCAGTACCCAATCAAGCAAGCCGGTAGTATGAAAGCAGCCTTCATGGTCAGTCCAGTAGGGTTCAGGTTGGATCAGCAGACCGCTCAAGACAATGAGTACATGCTGATGGACCAACAAGTCGATGTAAAACTGGCCATGTATCAACATCAGCAATTGGCACGAGCCATTACCGATGTAGGTGTACCTGTGTTGACTTTTCCGGGTTCTGCAGAAACTCCGGATGCCGTGTTTCCAAATAATGCTTTTGCCACCACGCATAACAACCGTTACGTGATCGGCTCCATGAAATATCAGAACCGTCAAAAAGAAACAGAACGTCAGGATATGCGTCAATTTTTTGGCGAATTACTGGGTTATGAAAAATATGAGATCGATCATGACAAAGCGGTGGCGGAATTAACTGGCGTATTGGTGCCTGATCGTGCTCGAAATATTGGTTTTGTTGGCATGACTGAACGTGTAGATGATGCTGGTGCCATTGCTTTAGATGAAGCTTTTGAGACGGATTTGATGTTTCAATTTGACTTGGCTGAAGGCGAATACCACACCAATGTGGTGATGGCTTGTTTGGCAGGCAAAGCCTGTGTGATTCATGAAGATTCTTTTGCTGATCCAGCAGTTGTGGATGCCATTGCTGGATTTTATCAGGATCGCACTTTGTTTATTTCTGATGAGGAAAAACTGGCCTTCGCGGGTAACTGTATTTCGATTACTGAGAAGGATGTGTTTTTTAGTCAGACCGCGTTTGAGGCTTTGGGTGAAGTGTCAAAACAGAAACTTCAGTCTTGGGGTTTTGTTTTGCATGGAGTGGATGTTTCTGAGTTGGAAAAGGCAGGTGGCTCCCTCCGATGCATGATCGGCGAAATCTTCTGAGACCAAATTTGGAACTGAATCTCTGCGTTGAAGGCTTAATTTCAAACGATCACGCACAGGTATGTGCGCTCACGCCTTGAAATTAACCCTTCGCCTTGATCTTCAGTCCCAGATTTGCCCTCAGCGTAAATTTGGATCTGGAGTTGCCTTGATCTTCGACCCCAGATTATCCATCAGCAAGTTGATTGAGTGAGCTGAATTATCTTACCTGCCGTCATCTTCGGGCTTGACCCGGAGATCCATTATTAATGCCAAGTGACTTAAAGACTGGAATAGTGTTGATTTATAGTAGGTAAAAAATCAGAAATAGCACTGCAGCTGCGGCAACCAGGGTTAAAAATAATTTGGCTTTTGTCATGTTTTCTAAAGCGAAAAATTTGATTACGGGCTGGCTGAACATAAAGAATAAAATCAAGCCTTGTATGATCAATTTACCACCGTACTTTAAATAATACTTCTGAATCTCAGGGATAATGTCGGCATTTTTAATGACCAAAATAAGTTGC
>JAGRJR010000056.1 GCA_020442635.1 Lysobacterales bacterium | reverse complement strand
AGTTGTTTGTCTTTCCAATGAATTAAATCAAAATACTCTCCAGAGCTGATGTCGGTGTAGGCATCATTAAAAGTTCTCAAATGATCTATGAGAATTTGTTGCTCTTCTTGATTTTGAAGATTGAGAAGGAAATACTCCTCTGCGCTTTTTTTGAAAAAGTCTGCAGCCACATTCTTATGATAATGAAACCGCAAAATTTTATGAGATAGTTCAGTTAAAACGCTTGAGCCTTTACATTCTGGTGCGTACCAGCCAATTTCGGCCACCTTGATAACGAATCCATAACGTAACGTATATTGATCACAAAGCTGAAACTGGTCATCTTGATGCTCTATTGATTCAGGTAGATTTTTAGCAGATGCCGATAGTTGAATCAGAAACAACGAAAGCGTGTATATGAATAGTTTCACGTTCATAGTTTGGATTTGATACTTTTAACAATTCTGCCAACCAATGGTAAGTGTTCAAAAAATGCTTCTGAAGAGTCCCAGAAATCCTGGTGAAATACAATCAAACCTTGTTCATTAAAACGTAACTGAGTGACTCCCAAGGAAAACGAATCGACTTCCTTGCCTTTGACTTTAAAATTCATCCTCATCGACCATTTCACAAAATAATCAGTTGAGCCTTTGGCAACGTCAAGTATCTCCACAGTAGTGCTGTTGACGAATTCTGCGGTTTCAGTCAAATATTGAATCAACTCATCGCGATTGGTGATGATGCGAAAAGTATCATTGAAATATATGTCTTGGGCGTAAACCGATTTGATGTTTTCAGCAGTGGCGCCTACTTTTAAATCGCTGTAGAGTTTACTGAACTTGGCAGCAACATCGGCATTGGCTGTGGGAGAAAAATGCGCCAGATGATCTAAGTGACTGGTGGCAGATCTGTTATTTTTCAATTGTGATTTTCCTGTGCAAGCATACAGGACAAATCCCATAATAAGTACCAATAAGATGATTTTCATGCTGATAAGAATGCAAAATTATAATTTTACTGAATCACTGTAGAGGCGGTGTGAAAACAAAACTCGAAATGCTCACATGCTCTTCACCTGATGAAAATTAGAATCGTGTTTTTTTAGGCTTTCTTCACTGATGTTTGCCCAAATTTACAAATGGTTCGATAACAACAAAAACAACATTAACAACAATAATGATGATGAATCCATAGATATGAGTCGCATCATTCCGTTTATTGCCATTCATTTAGCTTGTTTGTTGGTGTTTGTTGTCGGAGTCTCTTGGGCGGCATTGTTAATATGTTTTCTTTCATACTTAATTAGGATGTTTGCCATAACGGCTTTCTATCACCGTTATTTTTCACACAAGTCATTCAAAACTTCCAGGCCAGTACAGTTTGTTTTTGCAATTATAGGAGCCACTGCAACGCAGAGAGGACCTATTTGGTGGGCAGCTCATCATCGGCATCATCACATTCATTCTGACTCTGAAGATGACAGTCATTCTCCTCGTCATGGATTTTGGCACAGTCATATGAAGTGGTTTTTAATGAAGAAAAACTTTCCAGTTAAGAGCCAATACGTTAAAGACTTAAAACAATATCCAGAACTTCGATTTGTAGACAGGTATGACATTTTTTTTCCCATACTACTCGCCATCGGCCTGTTTGTTCTGGGTGGTTGGCTTGACAGTAAATACCCACAACTTGGGACCTCTTCGGGACAGGTGTTGATTTGGGGTTATTTTGTGTCCACAGTCTTGTTATCACATGTGACATATTGCATCAATTCTCTGGCCCATGTTTTTGGTTTTCGAACTTATGAGACAGGTGATAACAGCAGAAATAATTTTTTGTTGGCACTGCTGACTTTAGGCGAAGGTTGGCATAACAATCACCATTGCAGTCCAGGGTCTGTTAAACAAGGCTTTAAATGGTGGCAAATTGATATCAGTTATTACATGTTGTTGATGCTATCCAAACTTGGTGTCATATGGGATTTGAAATATCCCAATGAAGCGTTGTTACAAAAAAAACAAATATTGAAGTTATCAAATACGGGAGATAAGACATGAAAGTAGCCATCATTGGAGGTGGCATCTCCGGCTTAATGGCGGCCGATCAATTAAATCATGCTGTTGATTTTACTCTGTTTGAAGCGGCTGATTATCTGGGTGGACATGCCAACACACAAACCGTGCATGTTGATGGACAAGCCATAAAAGTAGACACTGGATTTATCGTTTTTAATGAAGATATCTACCAACATTTTGGCGACATGTTAAGACGGTACGGGGTTGAATCCATAGCCTCAGACATGAGTTTTGCTGTTTCTAACCGTAAAACCGGGCTTGAATACAATGCCACCAACATCAACCGCTTATTTTGCCAACGAAAAAATTTATTGAATCCACGCTTTTATCGAATGATATGGGACATTAAACGGTTTTATACCCACGCTGAATCTATACTCGAAAAAGAAATAGATATCGGTGTGTATGCCTATTTAAAGCAACATAATTACAGCGAGTACTTTATTGAAGAGCATATCATCCCCATGGTGAGTGCCCTGTGGTCTGGCGATTTTGATTCAGTTCGGGATTATCCTTTGAAATACATGTTGCAATTCATGAAGAATCATCAAATGTTACAAATAAATCAGCGACCACAGTGGCGAACGATAAAAAATGGATCTGAAAACTACGTTAATGCATTGGCTGAACATTTGACTGGAGAAGTTCGCCTAAACACACCTGTTTTAAATGTGGATCGTTTTGATGAGGGTGTAAACATAACCACCAAAGACGGGGCAGAGCGTTTTGATTATGTGATCTTCGCCACCCATACTGACATTACATTGTCGATAATCAATGAACCAAACGATCAAGAGCAAACTGCGCTTTCTGGTATTGAGTATGTAGAAAATCAAATGGACCTTCATACAGATGAAAAGTTGTTGCCATTGAATCGCAAGGCTTGGGCCAGTTGGAGTGTGAATAAACACATTGAGAACAAGCCCGTTTGTACAGTCAATTATTATATGAATTTGTTGCAGTCATTACCCTGTCACACGCCAGTGATTGTGAGCCTAAACCAACATGAATATATCGACCCCAGCAGAATGCTACTTTCGAAAAAATACCATCACCCTGTATACAACAACCAAACCTTGAATTCGCAACAACAACTTCAAGGCTTACAAGGAAAAAATCGCAGTTACTACTGTGGTGCCTATTTGGGTTGGGGATTCCATGAAGATGGTGCCAAAAGTGGTGTTGAAGTAGCAAACTTAGTTAAATCAAGGTTGGCAAGATGACTGTTAAAGGTGTGTTTAAATTACAGCCAGGCATCACACAAGGCAGAGTCATTCATCACCGCTATTTGCCCAAAGTACATCATTTTGACTATCAAATGTCCTGGTTTCTCATTGATGTCGATAACTTATCCGAATGGGACAAACAATCCAAATGCCTGGGATACAACCGGTGGTCAATATACAGCATCCACGATAAAGACTACATCAATGACAAGCGTGAGCCTATCAGAAAAAAACTCAGTGATTTTTTAAAAATGCAGGGTGTGGAAACACATTCAGGACAAACGCTTTTATTTACACATCCGAGATTTTTTGGTTTTGGCTTTAATTCTGTGAGTTTCTATTTTTGTTATAACCAAGATCGCCTGAGATACATTGTTTCTGAAATCAATAACACGCCTTGGGGTGAGAAGCATCTATATTTACATGATTGTGACAATCAAGGTGTACTCAATAAACCAGATACCAATAAATATTTGTTTAAATTTGACAAAGCGTTTCATATTTCCCCTTTTGTCGATATGAATGTCCAATATTCATGGCAGTTTGAAATCAATCCAGAACAAATCAAAGTAAGCATGGAACTGCATCGAAAAAATGTCAAAGTGCTGTTCGTTCATTTAGACGCCGATATCACGCCCGTTGTGGATAATCAAGAAAACTGGGTTAAGTTAAGTAGGATGTTTCAACCAATCAAAATGTGGTTCGGCATTTACTGGCAAGCTTTCAAGCTTTGGCTAAAGAAAACACCTTTTTATAATCACCCAGATAAAAGTTAATCATATGACCTAGCCTTTTGGAGAATGAAATGAATCAAACTGACGTATTAACTGACAAGGCCAAAGAGAAAAAAAATTGGATGAATACATTTTTAAAGAAACAAGTGCTTAAACAATTGGCTCAAATATCTGATTCATACTTGTCCCTTAAAACGCCTGGTGAATCGTATCAATTCGGTGATGTGCAATCGGATTTGAGCGCCAACATAACCATTTATGATGAACGCTTTTTCCAGCATGTTGCATTTCAAGGCAGTGTCGGAGCAGCTGAATCATATATCGATGGAGACTGGGAAACAGAAGATTTAACCAAACTGATTCAAGTGTTTGTTCGTAACAGGGATTTATTGGATCAAATGGAAGGTGGTGTGGCCAGTTTTAAAAATGCTTTACTTAAAGTGGGTCATTTCTTAAATAAAAACACACTGGATGGCAGCCGCAAAAACATTGCTCAACATTATGACTTGGGCAATGATTTGTTTGAGCTTTTTCTGGACTCTAAAATGATGTATTCGTCAGCAGTTTACTTGTCTCCAGAAGATTCACTCGAAGAGGCCAGCGAAAGGAAACTGCGCATTATCTGCGAAAAGCTCCAATTAAAGCCTGAAGATAAAGTCATTGAGATAGGCACAGGCTGGGGTGGTTTTGCGCTGTTTGCTGCACAAAAATATGGCTGTCATGTGACAACCACCACCATTTCAGATGAGCAGTATCAATACACTTTAAATCAAATCAAAGCGTTGGGTTTGGAAAATAAAATCACTTTATTGAAACGCGATTATCGTTTACTCAAAGGACAGTATGACAAGTTGGTGTCTATTGAAATGATAGAAGCTGTGGGTCATCATTACCTCCCAACTTACTTACAAAAGTGTAATGATTTGCTAAAACCTGAAGGTTTGGCCCTGATTCAAGCCATAACCATAGAAGACCATCGTTATCACATGGCTTTGAAATCAGTGGATTTCATCAAAAAATATATTTTCCCAGGAAGCTTTATTCCTTCAGTAGGGGCGATTTTAGAAGCCAATGCCAAATCGACAGAAATGAAGTTAGTTAACCTGGAAGATTTTGGAGAAAGTTATGCTTACACCCTGCGCGATTGGCATCAACGCTTCAATCAACAGACTGAGTTGTTGGCAGAAAGGGGATATGGTAAAACGTTCAGAAGGATGTGGCGCTTTTATTTCAGTTATTGTGAAGGTGGCTTTCTGGAAAGAGCCATTAGTGATGTTCACTTGATGTTTGCTAAGCCAGCTAATCGACGCGCATCAATTTTGGCATACAAATGATGAACTGGGTGAGCTTGCTGTTGCTGAATGTACTCTGGTTTGCCAGTGTCGTGGGTGCGGCGAACCAAATTATCTGGCCATCTGCAGTTTGTTTGTTGGCATTGATGATGGTGTTAGTTTTACAACAAGCACTGACGAAAACTGACTTTAAAATCATTGTTTTGAGCTCGGCTTTAGGTTGGTTTATAGATGGTTACCTTTCATACAGCGGTTTAATTGAATATCAGGAAGTTTTAGAAACGCCGGAGGTGATGCCGCCCATATGGATTTTGTTCCTATGGATTGGTTTTGGAGCAACCATAACCAAAGGCATGCAATGGATGTTCAATAACCATTTACTAGGTGCGTTTTTTATGGTTATTGGCGCGCCGCTCAGTTATTACTCAGCTGAGAGACTGGGCGCAGTGGAAATCAATAACTATTTGATTGCTTTACCTTTTATAGCCATATCCTGGCTTATCTATTTTTTTATTTTGATACAAATGACAGCTTATAGGAATGTAAGTAATGATACATTGGTTCAATGAAGATTTTATAGGTTCGCCCGTCATGTGGGCATTACTGGCATGCCTGGTCATTCAATTGTTGGCTTGGTGGTGGCAAAAAGTAACTCAAAATGCAGATATTGTGGATATTGCATGGACTTTGGGGATTATTGTTTCGGCCATCATTTATATGAGTATGATTACCTCTTGGTTCAGCCACAAAATTTTAATTGTGTTGTTTCCCGTACTTTGGTATTCGAGGCTTATATGGCATCTGTTACGTCGCTACGAGGTTGAACATGAGGACAGTCGATATCAAAATTTGCGCGCCCATTGGTCAGCTAACACTCAAGTCAAATTTCTGATGTTTTTTATGTTTCAGGCTTTGCTTTCTTTGGTTTTCTCACTACCCGCATTCTGGGTTTTAAGCGTCAATACCATTTACTTTTGGCAGATATGTGTGGCTGTAATTATTGGATTATCCGCATTGGTTGGCGTGACCATAGCTGACCATCAACTGTTGACATTCAAAAAAGAAAATCCTGCCAATAAAGTGTGCAATGTTGGCCTGTGGCGGTATTCAAGACATCCCAATTACTTCTTTGAATGGGTGCACTGGTTGGTGTACCCAATTTTACTTCTGAACAGTGATCTTTTCTGGAATGCCGTTGCGGTTACCCTGATGATGTTGTTGTTTTTAATGAAACTGACTGGTATTCCCTTTTCAGAGCAACAAGCCATTAAAAAACGTGGTGATGCGTATAAAAAATACATGAAGCAAACCAGTCAATTTATTCCCTGGGATTTTAAAAAATGATTAAAACTTTAATTAACTGGGTTGAAAAAGGTTACTTACCTGATTCAATGGTTCGTGCTGGAATCAGGCGTTTGGTCAAACAACGTTTGGAAGAAGAGTATGTGAATGATGCTGAAAACTTTGATCAACGCTACCGTGATTTTTTAGAGGAAATCAGGCATTCACCTTTGGCATTGGAAACGGATAAAGCCAATGAACAGCATTATGAAGTTGATGCTGAGTTTTATCAATATGCACTGGGTAAAAGAAAAAAATATTCAGCCTGCTATTACCATCAAAACGAAGGACTTGATGATGCGGAGTTAAATATGTTGGAATTGTATGCAGAGCGTGGTCAATTTGAAAACGGTCAACAGATTCTTGAGTTGGGTTGTGGTTGGGGTTCAATCACCTTGTTTTTGGCTGAAAAATATCCCGAGTCACAAATTACAGCAGTTTCAAACTCACATTCACAACGAAAGTATATAATGGGACAGGCTCAGGCTTTGAACCTTAATAATATTGAAGTCATTACTTGTGACATCAATGAGTTGTCACTCAAGCAAAAATTTGACCGGGTGATTTCAATTGAGATGTTTGAGCATGTCAGAAACTATAAAAACTTATTTAACAACATTGCCAGTTGGTTGCATGATGAAGGAAAATTATTTGTCCATATATTTTGTCATAAGTTTTTGATGTATCCATTCATAGCTGAGGGCGATGATAACTGGATGGGAAGGTATTTTTTCAGTGGTGGACAAATGCCAGCATCAGATACATTTTTACATTTTCAAGAAAAGTTATTGCTAGAACAACGTTGGTTACTTTCTGGCCGGCATTATGAAAAGACAGCCAACCATTGGTTGATAAATATGGATCAAAATAGAGGAAAAATCATGCCAGTATTTAATCGCGTCTATGGAGAACATGCTTCCTTGTGGTTTCAAAGGTGGCGCATATTTTTTATGTCATGTGCTGAACTTTTTGGTTATGACCAAGGCAGTCAGTGGTTGGTGGCACATTATTTATTTACACCCCAGAAAAGATGAAAGAAACAAAACGACTGAAGCCGATTAAAGGCAGCATCATAAGTAGATTAAATAAGGTTTTTATCATTCAATTGGTGATTATCAGTATAGCCACAGTGGTTGGTGTGATTGGCGCGGCAAAAATTGTAGAAGATGTACTGATTAAAGAAGCCTTGATTGGAGAAGCTGAGTTTTACTGGGATAAAAAAGAAAAGTTTGTGGAGTTTCCCCTGCCTAGAACCATGAATCTAACCGGTTATTTGGTTAAAGACGGTGATTTTTCATTGGTGCCATCGGTATTAGAATCCGTTAAAGAGCAATACCAAAGAATCAAGCTCAATGAGACCAATCCGATTGTTTATGTGTCTGAAAAGGATGATGAAAAACTGTACTTAATTTTTGAGGAAGCTCAGGTTGCTCGGCTGGCATTGTATTTTGGTATTACCCCATTAATCATTGTTTTATTGATTATATATTTGCCTGCCTTCATTTCTTTTGTGTTTTCCAAAAGAGCATTTTCTCCAGTTTTAAAACTGGTAGAGCGTTTAGATGAAGCTAAAATAACCAGAAAAGGCTACATTAAATTGGATTTTGATGACATCAAAAAAATGGGCAACACCGATGTCAATGTGCTGATTGATGCTTTTGAGGACTTTTCTGTCAGAATCACACAAATGATTCACCGTGAAAGAAATTTTTCTCGCTATGCTTCCCATGAGCTCAGAACACCTTTGACAGTTTTGAGGGGGTCGCTTGAGTTGATGAAACGCCAAGACTTACCGCCAAAAGGGCATAAGTTGGTACAAAGAATGCGACCCATGGTCGAGGAAATGCAGGCATTGATTGAAGCCTTGTTGATGCTTTCTCGAGATGAGGTGATAGAGCGATCTGAAGAAGCCATTTTAATTAATGACCTGTTAAAAAGTACTGTAGAGGATACCATCAGACTGTTTGATCCCAGAGACATCACACTGGAATGGAAACCCAATCATTTGGTACAAAAGCATTTGCCGGAACAGTTGTTTACTATTGTTATCAGTAATTTAATCCGAAATGCCATATCTTATGCTGAGGACCCAGTCATTATTAAAGTAACCATCACCGGCAGGGACATCATCATTCAGGATAATGGCAAAGGCATGACACCAGAACAAATTAACAGAATTATGGAGCCTTTTTATCGAGCAGATGAATTTGGTCAGGCCAAAGGCTTTGGTTTGGGCCTTTCAATAGTGGATATGATTTGTAATCAATGTGACTGGAAGATTAAATTTGAAAGTGAGGTTGATAAAGGCACTAAAGTAACGTTAACATTAAATAATGTAGAAATATTAGCATCGGCGGAACATATAGAACTATGAGTAAAATAAATGTATTGTTAGTAGAAGATCATCAGGCCTTGGCAGAAACCATAGCTGATCATTTAGAGTTGGCAGATTTTACTGTCGATTTTGCCGCAGATGGGATCACTGGATTACATCTTGCTGTGACCAATACCTATGATGCCATTATATTAGATGTGATGCTTCCTGGAGGTTTGAATGGTTTTGAAATTTGTGAAAAAATTCGCAAAGAGGCCAAGTCAGATGTTCCCATCATTATGCTAACAGCCAGAGATCAGATTGGAGATAAATTAAAAGGCTTTGATAATGGTGCTGATGATTATTTGGCCAAACCTTTTAATCCAGATGAGTTGATAGCACGACTGCAGTCTATGGTCAGAAGGCATCGTGGTGAGTTTGACTCCAAAGCGCTCAAAGTGGGTGATTTGGTATTTGATATGGGTACCATGGAAGTGTTGAGAGGTAACCATAAGCTAAAAGTTTCTCCCACTGGTTTACAAATTCTCAAAATATTGATGAAAAAGTCACCCGAGGTGGTGACCAAGGAACAACTTTCACAGCAATTATGGGGTGATTTGGTTCCAGATTCTGATGTTTTACGTAGTCATTTGTATATACTGCGAAAAACGATAGACAAACCCTTCGATAAAGAACTATTACATACCATTCCTGGGGTTGGGGTTAAGATTTCCGAACAGGCTTAAGTCTCTTCCAGCGCCATAGGATGGGGCAGTTCTTGTTGCCTATCCAATTTGCGCAATGCCTGAAACAATTTTTTGCGTTGTACTGAATCTTCAGGCTTTTTCTTGTGATTTCTGAGGGTTTGACGCAACTGGCCTATCTCATCATGTGAAAAGCTTTGGTAAAGGTGTTCAATCAATGTGGTTTCATCGGTTACCAGTTTTTCTATCCAGGCGTTAATGACTTCGTCTCGGATCTGATAATGGCCATCCATGTTATTTTGTGCCATCATTTTTTCTTGAATAGCCACATGATCCAATTTGATTAACAGTTTACCCATGTACTGAAAATGACGCTTGCTGGCAATATGGCTGGTTATGCGTTTTGATTCTTCGATGGCTTCCAGAAACTGTTCAGGTAATTCCAGAGCCGCAATTTTACTTTTGGGCATGGCGGCAATGTCTTTGGCCAGGTCTCTAAGATCTGCTGCTTTTTTCTTCTTTTGGGTTTTACTGATGTCATCCTCATCCTGGTGGAAATCAGTGATTTCAAAATGTTTTGTTTTTTTTGCCATCGGAGCACTCTCACTTGATCAAGCTGTGGATTTTAACAAACAATCAGGATAATGGCTCAATATTACCCTTTAAAAGCAAAATCTAGTAAAATCTCGCTTTGCTTACAGAACCGAAAATTTCCATATGTTATCCACAAAGCTCGTTGAAAAAGTCCTTGATCAATTAAAACGCCGCGGCGCGACACAGGCAGAAGTTATTTATTCTGAAGGTACGGGAGTTTCGGTCAGTTGCCGCAAAGGTGAAGTGGATACCATTGAAAACAACCAGGATTGCTCACTGGTGTTGACAGTTTACAAAAATCAAGCCAAAGGATCAGCTTCTACTGCGGTTGTCGATGAAGCCAGTGTGGAATTAACCATGGAAAAAGCTTTAGCCATTGCAAGCTTGACCGAGCCGGATGAAGCGGCTGGTTTGGCCGATAAATCATTGTTGGCAACAGAGTTCAGGGAGCTGGGTATATACTACAAAAATAACAAAAGTGCTGATGAACTGGTTGATATGGCACTTGCAGCTGAGCAGGGTGCTTTAGATTATGCTGCGAAAGTAGCGCAAGCCATCACAGTGGATGAGTCTAATGTGGAAATGGGTGAAGGTTTCAGTATTTATGCCAACAGTCAAGGGTTCGTTGGAGAAAAGCAAGGCAGTAATGCTTCTGCCAGCGTGGTAGCAATCGCTGAGCAAGACGGGATGATGGAACGTGAATATTGGTGGGATGCTTCCCGTGATATCAATCAAATGGCCTCAATGGCAGACATTGGCAAACAAGCCGCCATAAGAACTTTAGAGCGCCTGGGCTCAAAAAAAATAAAGTCTACCAAGGCACCGATTCTGTTCGATCCATCCTGTGCTAAGTCCCTTATTGGACACATGTTGTCGGCTATCAGTGGCAGTGCATTGTATCAGGAAGCCAGTTTCTTAAAAGACAACTTACAACAACAGCTGTTTCCTGATTGGTTATCCATCATGGAAAACCCGTTTTTGCCAGGTGGCTTTGCCAGCCGTAATTTCGATGGCAATGGCGTTCAAACCAGAGAACGAGCATTGATTCAAGCCGGAGTACTCAATGGTTTCCTGTTGTCAGTATATTCGGCGCGACGACTTGGCATGCAGACCACAGGCAATGCCGGTGGCGCACATAATCTGTTGGTGGAGTCAAGCCAGGTAGCCAAGCAGGATTTGTTGCAGCAACTCGATACAGGTTTGTTGGTGACATCGCTGATGGGACAAGGCGTCAACACAGTGACCGGTGATTATTCCCGGGGTGCTTCCGGTTTTTGGGTGGAAAAGGGAGAGATTCAATTTCCAGTTTCGGAATTAACCATTGCTGGTCAATTAAAAGATATGTATCGCTCTGTTGTGGCAATTGGTGATGACGTTGATCGGCGCAGTAAAATTCAAACCGGTTCTTGGTTGATTGAATCAATGACCATTGCAGGTGATTGATGTCAGTTGATACATCATCACCCAGGTTTGGAGCCGAGTTTACTTTCAAAACCTGGTCTTTTGAAAAAAAAACTGGTCGGTTGATTTGTTCTTACCATGACTCGGTGTATGGTTCATTCGATGAAACCTTTGTTTTTCATGGTGTCGCCCCGGAGCGCTTCGTTCAGTATGAAAAAGCCATCTGTGAGGCCATCGATTGCTTGTTTTGGATGGCTGGTGTCAGCTATTACAAAACTTCTTTGTCTCAAAATATCGTTTTCAAACAAAATAAGCCCAGTCATGAACAGGCTCAGTGGTTAACTCAGACCTGGCAAGCCGGATTGGCTGAACTTGCCTTTACTCAAGGTTTGGGCTGGTTGTCTCATATTGAGATAACAGGTATAGACAAAAAATCTTCAGCAGCTAAATTAAAATTACAACCTCGCTCGCTGGTTGCCATTGGAGGTGGAAAAGATTCGCTAGTCAGTATTGAAGCCATCAAAACCATTGGCGAATCCGCCAGTTTATTTATGGTTGGTCAATCTGCTTTTATCAAGTCAGTGGCCGTACGTACCAGTTTGCCGTTAATAGCAATTGAAAGACAGCTTGATCCTAGGCTTAGAACCGCCAATCAGAAGGGGGCTTTCAATGGTCATATACCTATCACCGCTATCAATGCTTGTGTCGGTGTGGTAGTGGCGTTGCTTTATGATTTTGACAGTGTGGTGTTTTCCAACGAACGTTCAGCTGATGTGGGCAATGTGCAGACAGAAGGTGGCCAATGGGTCAATCACCAATATTCCAAATCCCTGAGGTATGAGCAATGTTGGCAAAATCTGGTACACCAATATATTGCCACCGACCTGTATTGTTTTTCCTTGTTGCGACCTTTTTCTGAATTAGCCATAGTGAAAAGATTTGCTGAATTGTCACAATATTTTCCACATTTTTCGAGTTGTAACCGCAATTTTCATCTCACAGGCTCAGAAAATAAAGACCACCATTGGTGTGGTAAATGCCCCAAATGTGCCTTTGTGTTTTTGTGTCTGGCGCCGTTTGTCAGTGCTGATGAAATAATTACCATTTTTCAAAAAGATTTATTTGCAGATAGCGAACTGACAGCCTTGTTTCATTCTTTACTGGGTATCGAAGGAATGAAGCCCTTTGAGTGCGTGGGTGAACAACAGGAATGTCGATTGGCAGTGACTTTGTTGTCACAACATAAGGACTGGCAGAATCATCCACAAGTCAAAGCCTGGCAAGAGATATTGCCTAAAATAAGCAAAGCAGAGCAACAGATTTTATTGACTGCCAGTAGTCGGCACCAAATTCCTGATAAGCGACAATTTTTACAGGTGTTGACTGATGAAACTTGAGAAACTCAAGAACAAGAAAGTGGCTGTTTGGGGCTATGGTGTTGACGGTCGAGCCACAGCTTCGTTTTTGCACAAATACTGTCCTGGGCAGAAATTTGATGTACTGTGCCGTAAGGATGAGACAGATGATCAACCCTGGAATTTCGTTACTGAAGCAGTCACGGCTATGGTATTGAATGCTTACGATGTGGTGGTAAAATCCCCGGGTATTTCACCCTATCTGGAACCGGCGAAAACAGTACAATGTCAAATCATCAGTTCGACTGCACTGTGGTTTGACAACTTTAAAAATGCCACCCATACAAACATACACGTCATTGCGATCACTGGCACCAAAGGCAAAAGTACCACCAGTGCCATGTTGACACACGTACTTAGGGATATGGGTTTTGAGGTTGAGTTGGCGGGAAATTTTGGAAAACCCTTAATTAGCTGTAACCAGCCAGTTGATTATGTGGTGCTGGAAACATCCAGTTATCAGGCGCAGGATGGTGTCATCAAAGCCGATGTGGCGGTGGTTTTGAATCTGTATTCTGAACATTTAAACTGGCATATAACAGAAGCACAATATCATGCAGACAAAATGTGCTTACTCAACCAGGCAAAGCATTGGGTGTTGAATGCCTCGGACGTGAACACAGTTTCCTACCTCGCTGAAAAAGGTGGGGGAACTCAAGAAAAAATACATTGGTTTAATCAAGTCAATGGCTTTTATGAATTGAATCAAACATTGATGTACCAGGATAAAGCATTGTTGTCACATTTTGGCTGGCAACTAAAAGGGGCGCATAATTTAGTCAACGCGGCAGCGGTTCTAGAAATTTTATCGGTGCTAAAACTGGATGTGAAAAAGGCTTTGAATAGCCTGAAATTTTTTGCTCCATTGCCTCATCGTTTACAACCATTGGGTGAATGCAATGGGGTTCGGTTTATCAATGACAGTATTTCGTCGACACCACATGCCACTTTGGCGGCACTAAAAACGGTTGAGAATGATAAAACTATATTGCTGGTAGGCGGTTTTGATCGTGGTGTGGATTGGGATTGGTGGATGGAAGCCATCAAGAAAAAACCACCCAAAATCATCCTGTGTAGTGGTGACAATGGAGAAAAAATTCACCGGCTGATCTTGAATCATGAGATAAAAACACAATCTATATGGCAACCAAGTTTAAAAACTGCGGTCAAAACAGCCAAAGAACTGGCTCAAGCTGGTGACGTGGTATTATTGTCTCCTGGGGCACCGAGTTTTGATGCTTTTAAAGATTACCAACACCGAGGTCAACAATTTGCGCAATGGGTAAGATAACCATTTTATTCACATTACTTTTTACTGCCCAGTTGTATGCTGAAGAGGTGGTGATTCCACCATCATTACTGGAACAAGTGGAGTCAGGCCATGCAGAAAGTGCATTTTTCATTGCATCAGCATTTGCCGGTGGCACCATGGGTATTGAAAAGAATCTGGACAAAGCCAAAGAGTGGTTTCTTAAATCTGCTGAGATGGGTTATGTGCATGGTATGTATGAAATTGGTCGTTTGTTATACAATGAGAAAAACTATGACCATGCCAAAAAATGGTTCAACAAAGCTGCTGAAGGAGGTCATGCTGATTCTTTTTACCGCTTGTCACTGTATCCTATTTATGGTTTAAACGATGAGCCGCAAGATTGTCACAAAGGTTATGAATTATTGGATCAAGCCATTAAAAGGGATGTCAAAGTGGCCTTTAATGATTATGCCTGGATGCTTGCAACCATGCCAGACAAGGCTTGTCGAAACGGTCAGAAAGCTTGGCGAATATTTGCTGAATTACAAGAATTATATGGTCGTTTGGAGCCTATTCCTTGGGCTTATATTGACACCAAAGCCGCAGTGTTCGCAGAAATTTCTGAATTCAATGAAGCCATCGAAGTACAATCATGGGTGGTTGAGGACTTTTGTGACGTTGACTTTTCTCAAGATCAACAAAGCAATGAACAAGTGATAGAAAAACTGATGCAAGAGTTTAAACAGCAGGATGAATTTTGTTATGGTGCAGTTCGACGATTACAAACTTACATGAACCGTGAACCCTGGCGGGAAAGTCCAGAGATAAGCAATGACTGAACAGCACCCAAGTACCAAAGAACGCTTCACCCGGGAAATGGCACCCATTGCCTTCAAGGAGCTGCAAAAACATTTTGCCAAAGGCATCATGATCCATGTGTCTCAAGACCTTGATTTGGTAGAGGTTGCCGTGAAATTACACGAAGATGATACACAAGCCATCAAAAACTGGATGGCAGCAGAAAAGCTGGTGAGGGCTCATGACGAGCATGCAAAAAACTGGTTGGCACAAGATATGAATTTAATGGCGGTTACCGCTGCCCCCTGGGTACTGGTGCAAGAAATTGTAGAAACAGGAGAATAACAATGAATGGCATGGTTTACATCATGATTGGTGGTATTTTGGGCTTGTTACTGGGCATGCTGATTATGTATCTGCTGCAAAAAAAAGGCGCTCATTATGAAGATACCAGAGCAGTGCAGGAAAAACTTGATGCCTATCAGGAACAGGTTGAAGGACACTTTGCCAAAACAGCTGATTTGATTGATAATTTGACAGAAAGTTATAAAGCAGTGTTTGAGCACTTATCAGATTCAGCTGAATCCTTGTTGACCGAAGAACAGATTAAAAATCAATTGGCCAATCGCAAGTCTCGGGAAGTGACCATTAAATACCTGAAAGGTAGCCAACAGTCAGAAGATACGCCTGATTCTGTATAGTCAAGCGTATCTCTTTAGAGGCCATGTCTTATTTCAACAGAATTTCTTCGCGGTTTTTTTCAACAGTTTTTAAGCCAATTCCTTTGACTTGAGTCAACTCTTCGACGGTTTTGAATGGGCCGTTTTGTTCACGATAAGCTACGATGGCCGTTGCTTTGGTGATGCCAACACCTTTTAATTCTTCAGCAATTTGTTCAGCGCTGGCTTTGTTGACATTGATGGCGGCAAAAGCACTTTGGGCAAACAAGGCAGCGGCGATTAAAGCAGTTTTAAAAAAGTTCATGATTATCTCCTAAAATTATATTAACAAAAAAACGGTGATTGCTTCACCAGTTGCTGCCCATTGTATGCAGGCGTGGTTTTGGAGAATATGGTCAGATTCTGAAAAGGATGTATGATTTTGTAGAGACTTGTAGGAATTTATCAACAATTTACATATAATCTTTTTGTTTTTACCCTCATGCAGCACGTTTCTTTATGAAAAAAATTCTTGTTCTGGTGTTTTTATTGGTGTTTGCCAATGGTTACGTTTTGTCAGGAAACACCACTGACTTTACTCCGCATGGTACTCAGCCAGGCTTGAATTTCAATTTGAATCCTGTCATTCAATGTCAAGGTTGTCACAAGGAAAATGGTCCTGAAGATAAACATTTCACTCCTTATAGTACTTGGACAGGAAGCATGAAAGCACACGCTGGCAGAGATCCGCTTTTTTGGGCGGCGCTGGATGTGGCGAATAATGACATCCCCGGAGTAGGGGATTTTTGTTTTAAATGTCATGCCCCCCAAGGTTGGTTTGCAGGTCATGTTGTAAAGCCTGTGCCAGCAACCGACCCACCTGTGGATGGAGCCAATGGTTGCGAATTGGTTGGGAGCCACATCGCAGTACAAGACCAGAATAATGACTACAGTGGTGTTACTTGTCACTTTTGTCACCGCATAGATGAACAAGGACCATTGGGCGAGCCGCAAATCCTTGAAAATGCTAGCATTTGGTTGGATGATGTGGCTTGTTCAGGTTGGGGCGAGCCTTGTCGGAAAGGACCCTATGATTACCAAAATGGAGGCAGTCCTCCTCATCCTTGGCAACATTCAACATTTATCCAGAAGTCAGAAATTTGCGGCAGTTGCCATGATGTTTCATCACCAACCATTAAGGAAAATGGAATTGAAACAATCGCTAAAAGCTTTTGGCACAATGGGGTTGAAACCCAGTTTGCTATGCCGATTGAAAGAACATATTCGGAGTGGCAGCAATCCTATTATGCAGATTTGATATTTCGTAATGCCTTTAATGATTTGCCCATTACAGATTTTCCTGTCATTGAAAAAGGGGAACAATGCCAGGGTTGTCATATGCCAGATTCTCAAAGTGTCAGTGCCAGAGCTTGTGTCTATGAACTTGAAGGCAGTCGCACTGGTGATCTACCCATTCACCAATTCGCAGGTGGCAATAGTTGGATGTTGGAAGTTTTGAAAGGTGTATATGGCGATCAGCTTGAAATGAATGTTTCTGGAACGAAAGAGGCATTGGATTTAACCAGAGGCTATGCACTTAATATGCTGCAAGTCCAAAGTGCGGATGTAAAAATGAATCTCAACAGCCAGACCACTGACCTTTTGGATGTGGATGTTAAAGTCACTAATTTAACCGGCCATAAATTACCAACAGGTTATCCGGAAGGACGGCGCATGTGGATACATGTAGAGGTATTAAATGGCAGTAATGCAGTGATTTGGGAAAGTGGAGCTTATGATGAGGTCACTGGCGTATTGACTGAAGATGAGCAAATTAAAATATATGAATCATTACAAGGTATTTGGAATCCTGATCCTGACCAAAACCCAATGACTGATGATGGAACTTGTGAAATCACTGATGGCAATGGCGATAAAAAGTTTCATTTTGTGCTTAATAACTGTATTGCCAAAGACAATCGCATCCCGCCTCTTGGTTTCAGAGGTGCTTCTGAGATTACACTGGAGCCAGTGGGAGGAAATTATCCCGTTCATACACAAAATCCAGACCAGCTGGTTAATTATGACGTAACTAATTATCAGGTTCCAATCACTGGAGAATCTGGGCCTTTTAAAATAACTGCAACCCTTAAGTATCAAACTGCCAGTAAGGACTATGTTGAATTTTTGGATAATCAAGCTACAAATCATGGCTTTGCCACTGAGAACCAGATGTGTAATCGCAGTTGGACTGTGGGTCCTGCAGATCAGAGTCGTGGCGCATTCATGAAATCGCTTTGGGAAAATTATAACCGTTCAGCACCTGTTGATATGGTGATGGACTTCTTGCAAACACAATAAAGAACAGAAGAGGTTGGTATGGAAGCTGGGATATTAGAGAAAACAGGTAGGCCTTTGTCTCATTGGATAGAGGTGGTAAAAAAATCTGGCATTGATAAACACAAAGCCATTATTGATTTTCTCAAAGCTGAGCATGGTTTTACCTATGGTTATGCCAATTTTGTGGCACATAAAGCCAAACAATCTGATGCGGCCTCGCATGATGCGGATGACTTAGTCGTTGCACAATATCAGGGCAAAGAAAACTTGAAACCAGTTTTTGATTTGTTACAACAGAAAATCCACGCTTTGGGTGATGATATTACCGAAACACCGAAAAAGGCTGCGGTCAGTTTTATTCGAAAATATCAGTTTGCTTTGGTTAAACCAGCCACTAAATCCCGAATTGACCTTGGGTTGAAAATCAAGGACAAGTCACCGACAGGACGATTGGAACATTCAGGCCCTTTTGGTACGATGTGTACACATAGAGTTCAAATAACTGATGTTGCAGATGTGGATGATGAATTGATGGGTTGGCTTAAAGAGGCATACGATAAATCACAATAATCCGCATAGTCGATTGTCTATAGCGCTGACATAAAATCACTGTCGTTATCAGTTTGGATAGCATGCTGCATGTGAGCGATCGCAAATGATTTTTTACCGTTATTCTTAACTTGGTATAATGCTTGATCAGCCATCTCCACTAAATTATTGATGCTGTGATTGATGTTTATGTCATTAAAAACAACCCCAATTGAAATGCCTAACTTTATGGTTAAGTTCTTATCTGCAATGTTTTTAGTTATTTGTTCAACTTCAAAAATAATCTTGTTACAGATAAACTGGACATCTTTTTCATTGATGCCGTAAAGTAACAAGACAAACTCATCTCCACCATATCGACTGGCCAGATCAAGGGGGCGCCTGCTGTGGGCTTTGAGAATTTGAGCGACCATTGTTAACACTTCATCACCTTTTTGGTGTCCAAGTATATCGTTAACTTTTTTGAAATTATCCAAATCAATAATCATCAAAGCAAATTGTTCATGTTTTCGATATGATTGCTTAATGATATGATCAGCATGTTCGAAAAAGGCCCTGCGATTTTTTAGATTAGTCAAACTATCTGTATTAGCTTGGTCATTGATGTGTTTGACAAGTTTCACATTGTTTTTGAGCATTTGAGAGGTGACTGTGTTCATAAAAACACAGCAGGCCGAAAAAACCACATAAAACACACTCGTCGAGATTACTTCATCGGTTGGCAGGCCAACAGAACTATAAGTAATTGTGGCATACAAAATAATACAGAAGGAGGAAGTGGCAGCAAATGCCAAAGGCAATGCCAATAAGATGCCAGCGTAATATAATATGATGGCCATACCTACTTTAGGGAAAAAGTGTTGGCTCTTATAAGCAGCGACCAATATCTCGGCATGGCCTACACCAATGAAAAATACGCAAATTGCAGTAATCCAGTAATAGACCTGTTTATTTACTTTATTTTGATGTTGCAATGACGAAGTGATGAGAATAATCGTAATGGGTAATAGTTGAACCAACAGTCTCAAAACAATTACTTGATTGAGTAAAGGCTGAGTGAACCTGATGGTGTCAACATAGACAAATACCATTAAAGACAAAACGGCAAAGTAAATAGCTCGTTGTCTTAAACGATAGATCTGATTGAAATAGAATTGAGATTCAAATTTCGGCTTTTTCATCACACATTAACTCTCACACTGATTCATCATAACATAATTTGATTTTTAAGCTTATAAAAACGCCTGAGTGAATTACTAAAGAGTGTTTAACGTATCAAGAATTAATAAAATGTGATCGCTGTTTTTTCTACACTTGCCTGACAAGACAACAGCTTACAAAAAGAAAGTAATGTGTGTATGTGTTTGAAATGATTGGTGGACACGACTGGGATTGAACCAGTGACCCCTTCGATGTCAACGAAGTGCTCTCCCGCTGAGCTACGCGTCCACTGAGATATG
>JAGRJR010000055.1:17628-20220 GCA_020442635.1 Lysobacterales bacterium | reverse complement strand
TGCGAAAAATGCGGGTCATTAATTGGTCAGGATGATCGCTGGTCAAACCGGATAAGGGGTTGCTTTTACCCACTGGAATAATTTTAATGGTATCGCCTTGAGTTTCGGTGGTGAAGCCATTAACACTCAATATCGACAAAAACAGGTCATAGACTTTGTCCTCAGGAATGGGCTGTCCAGAAATCACCGTAATCTTTCCTGTTACCTCGGGATCAATCACAAAGTTTTTACCGGTGATATCACTCACTGTTTCAACCAGCAAACGGATTTCAGTGTCTTGCAAGTTCAAAGTGTGCATGTGATTCTCCGCCCACAGTACAGTGGCGAACAGTAATAGGCACAACAAGGCGATACTGGATTTGATTGTTTTCTTCATTGAAATTCGGATAAGTTGAGGTTTAAATTCATCTGTTGACCATTACGCAAAATAGTCACCTGGGCATTTGAGTTGCTTTCCAATTGTTTACGCAACTCCAAAATGTTATTCATGGCTATTTTAACACCATTGACTGCCACGATTTGGTCATTAGCGCGCAGTCCTTGTTTCATTAAATCACCAGCACCAGCCAAATTAGCCACGCGTAAACCGGTAATCTGGCCTTGCCCGTCCCTGACGACACTGATCTTGCTAGCCATTTGGGCAATTTTATTGGGATCAAATTTTTGGCTGTCGACCATTTGTTGCCAATCTTCAGGTTTTTTAATGTGGCTGGCTATGCGGGCGGATGAGGTGGCCTTTTGTGTGTCTTGCGGGTTGTCAGCAGCTGGGGTATTGTTGAGCGTGCTCAAACGGTTTTTGCTCAACGACAACTTTTCCAGTTTGCCACCACCTCGACGCAGCACCAAATAATCTTCATGAATGGCATCTAAAGTTGCCAAGCCATAAACATCATCACCCACCTTAAACTTTTTTTCTTCGCCTTGCCGATTACGAATAAATGCCTTACCTGCATCAGGATCGTTACTGGCCATGATACCAGTGATAATCAAATCCAGACTGGTTTCACCTTGTAGCAAACTTAAAGGAATTTCAGTTTCTGTTGAGGAGCCAAACAGATGGTAACTTGATGGGTTGGGCCTGACAACCTGAGACGGCAGATTGGATGGGGGTGCTGTAACTGCTTGAATTTCACTGTTCTTGTGTTTCGGAAACAATATGAATTGCACCCAAACCCAAACCAGTAATGCCAACAGCACCCATGTAATGATTGTTTTTATCTGTGAATTGTATTTCTTCAATCGCTCGTATTAAAACTCTGATTCTTCAATATCCATCAAAGGATCAGCCCCTGTCAAAATGGTTGCTTTCAAAGCATGACATCTTGGCAGAATTTTGGCAAAGTAAAACTGTGCCGTTTTTTGTTTGCCTTGATAAAAATCGGCACCCAACTGACCTTTGTTGTTCTCTGCTGAATTATGCAATCGAGCCCAAAAATATGCAAGGATTACATAGCCAGACATCATCAGGTAGTCTACGGAAGCAGCGCCTACTTCATCAGGATTTTGCATCGCTTGTTTGGCAATATGTGAGGTCATTTCTTGCCACAAACCCAGGTAATCCTGTAACTGTGCCTTGAATGGCGTTTCAGTTTCATTGATAAAATTCTGAATCATGTCTGCCATTTCGCCAATTTGACCCTTTTGCATCATCAACATTTTGCGACCAGTCAAGTCCAGAGCCTGAATCCCCGTAGTGCCTTCATACAAGGTGAAAATCTTGGCATCACGCATCCACTGTTCTTGCCCATGCTCACTGATATAACCATGACCACCAAACACCTGAATTCCATAATTGGTGGCCTCCATCGCCACTTCTGTCAAAAATGCTTTGATGATAGGGGTTAAAAAGGCCAGCAAACGCTCTGCCCTTTGCACTTCATTATTATCTTTTGAATGTTTAATGACTTCAATTTGCTGTGCCACAAAATAAGCCATGGCACGATTGCCTTCGGCAAAAGCTTTCTGAGTGAGCAGCATTCTTCGCACATCGGCATGTACAATAATCGGATCTGCTGGCTTGTTAGGTAATTTGGCGCCAGTAGCAGAACGCATTTGTAGTCGTTCTTTGGCATACACCAATGCATTTTGGTAGGAGGCTTGGGTCGCTGCCAACCCCTGAATACCGGTATTCAGGCGAGCACCATTCATCATGGTAAACATGATTTTCAAACCCTCATTGGCATTACCAATTAAATATCCCTTGGCGTCATCAAAATTCATCACACATGTGGCTGAACCATTCAAACCCATTTTGTGCTCGATACTAGCAGCTCCCAACGTATTTCGTTCACCCATTTCATTGTTTTCGTCCAATAAAAACTTGGGAACCAGAAACAAAGATATTCCCTTAGTGCCTTTAGGCGCATCTGGCAAACGCGCCAACACCAAATGAATGATGTTGTCCACCAAATCATGCTCTCCGGAAGTAATAAAAATTTTGGTGCCAGTAACACGATAACTACCATCACCATTAGGAGTCGCTGAAGTATTCACCAAACCCAAATCAGTACCACAATGTGGTTCAGTTAAACACATGGTTCCTGACCATTCGCCGGTAGTCAGTTTGGGTAAAAACTTATTATGCAACTCGTC
>JAGRJR010000055.1:0-17529 GCA_020442635.1 Lysobacterales bacterium | reverse complement strand
GGGACAATAATAAGTATTGAGTTCGCCCAAAATCAGTTGCAACCAATAACTCAAGCCCTGTCCGCCGTACTCGGGATTACCATCCAATGATGCCCAACCAGCTTCACAATAGTCCTTATATAACTGTTTAAAACCATCAGGTGTGGTTACCTCATTACCATGGTGGTGACAACCTTGTTCATCAGCATTGCGGTTTAACGGGCCAGCATGTTCATGCAAAAACTTCGATGCCTCTTCAATAATAGTCACGAAAGTTTCAACATCAATGTCCTCATGAACCCCCAGTTTTTGGTAATGTGAAGTCAAGTCAAGAACTTCATCAGCCAGGAATTGTATGTCTTTGATAGGAGCGGGTAAATTAGCCATAATTCAAACGTTTGTTTCAAAATAAAGCATTTTATCACCCTGTTGATAAAAATAAAACACAGAACCTTTTTACTTGCATAAAAAAAGCCTTTTATAACAAAGGCTCTCTCATATATTTTAACAAAGCAGTCTTAAGTGTTTTTTAGAATGGAATTTCATCATCAAAGTCATCAAAATCAGCAACAGGTGCATTATTATGAGACTGATGCTGATTATTAGCACGTGGCGCAGAAGGCATGGAATTGCTGCCAGCGAAACCTCCTTGACCAGAATCGCCACCCCGACCACCTAACATTTGTAAATCATTAGCCAGAATTTCCGTAGTATATCGATCCTGACCACTTTGATCCTGCCATTTATTGGTCCGAAGTTTACCCTCTACATAAACCTGACTACCCTTACGCAAATACTCACCAGCGATCTCAGCCAAACGGCCAAAGAATACCACTCGATGCCATTCGGTTTTTTCTTGTTTATTACCATCCTTGTCTTTCCAGCTTTCAGTGGTCGCCACTGATATGGTAGTCACTGCCGCACCTGAAGGTGTATAGCGAACTTCTGGATCATTGCCCAAATTACCTACCAATATGACCTTATTAATACCTCTTGCCATCTTTGCTTCCTGATTAAATAAAGGTTGATTATAGGTGGCTGTTAACATCTATTCAAGTTGACCATGTCGATTTTTACCTGAATCTTTCTCTACACTTGTAAGAAAAAATTGACAACCGTTTGAGAACATTGCCGTATGTGCTTTTCTATCAAGAAAACATAATACCTCTTTACTAAAAAAAGGAGTTAAATATGAGACATAACCAACAGGGATTTACCCTAATCGAAATGATTATCAGCTTGTGCTTGCTGGCCATTTTACTCACTTATGGCCTACCCAACTATTATGACTTCAAACAAAATCAAATCATGAGTCAGGAAGTCAACAGACTGGTTAGAACGATCAACTTTGCCAGAAGCCAAAGTATCAACTCATCAGAACACATTATTTTGTGTGCCACCCATAGTGGGCAAGGTTGTGATGGAGATAATCTCTGGCAAAAGGGCTGGATGGTGTTTTCTGATTTAAATAAAGACAGACAATTCAGCAGCAACGATGAAATTTTATTGTTAGAAACAAAAACAGCACATCACATTACCGCCAAATCATCAATGTATCGACAGAAAATCAGGTTTGATCAAATGGGAGCGGCACCAGGCACTAATTTGACGGTTAGATTTTGTGACGACCGTGGGCCTGAATTTGGCAAATCCGTTATTGTCAGCAATGTGGGGCGACCGCGTGTGGCGCAATCGGTTGATAACTGTGGTTGAAGTTACCCGGTGGTAAAGCTTTCACCACAACCACATGAGCCTGTGGCGTTGGGGTTTTTGTATACAAAAATCTGATTAATACCCTGCTTTTCATAATCAATGGTGGTTCCCTTAACTTTGTCCAATGCATCCTTGGGCACGATTAAAGTGACACCTTTGTCGTGAATGGTCACTTCATCCGTATTGATTTCATGGACCAATGCCACCTCATATCCCCAGCCAGAACAGCCCATTTTTTTAACAGCCACACGAAATCCTACGGCTTTATCATCCAAAGCCATGAAATGTAAAATGCGATCAGCTGCTTGTTGTGTGAGTTGTAATGACATATTGGGTATTATAATCTGTTGTTACAGATATGTAGTAATTTAATGTTTTTTCAAGAGCTCAATAAATAGCCCAGAAAACGGCGATGCACCAATAAAATTGTATAAGGAACTAAAAACTGATTAAATACAAATACATTCAAACGACAACAAGCCCATGTTTTCAACACCCGACTTATGCGATGCTTTTCCGAATGCCATCAAAATTCTAGATCCAATATTCAATAACTATGGTGGTAACCAAAAGTTTTATGGCCAAGTTGTCACCCTCAAATGTTTCGAGGACAATTCCAAAGTCAAACAATTGGCAGCTGAAGCTGGGCGTGGACGTGTTCTGGTGGTAGACGGCGGTGGTTCTTTGCGTAGGGCTTTACTGGGCGATATGATTGCCGCCAATGCAGTCAAAAATGGCTGGGCCGGCTTGGTCATCAATGGTTGTATTCGTGATTGTGATGAAATTGCGGAATTGGCTTTGGGAGTTAAAGCCTTGAATACCATACCAGTCAAAACCGATAAGCGTGACTTAGGCGATGTCGATGTGCCAGTCACTTTTGCCGGCCAAACCATAGAGCCAGGTGATTGGATCTATGGTGATAACAATGGAATTATTGTTTCAAAATTTGATCTGTTGAGACAATAACGAACCTCCATTAACGCTTATAGTCATTGTTAAGTGTAATTCAACGTTTCCTTGTGCTTCACTAATGGGGCTGGTGTAAAAATTCATTCCATATGAATTTTTCTAACACACAATGGTGAAATTTTAGATTTTTAAACTGGCTTCACGAATCATGAAAGACTCTCATATAAAAACAGCAACCTTCCTTGGCTGCTGCTGGGGGACGAGGTACAAACTCGTTATCGAAAAGTGGGGCTATTAATTAAGCCGCTTTCTTTTCAACTTTTTTGATTTCTTTGATCAAAGTATCAACACGACTGCTCAAACCTTTCAGGTCTTCTGCAGTTGGGATATCCAACTTACCCAGAGCACGCTCAACTTTACTTTCAAATACGTTTTCGATTTTTGCAAATCGCTTGGTTGCTGCGTTTTTCAGGTTTTTAAATTTACCTTCTGCTTTGTTGGTAATTTCACCCACTGATTTTTTAGATTTTTTTTCTAATGATTTACCTTCTTTAACCAATGCGTCAAAGAATTTATTGGCTTCTTTAGAAGCTTTTCCGTAAGCTTTCGCAGCTTCTTTTTGAGCGATTGAAACTACGCCCAAACCGGCCAACATAACATTTTTAGCTGATTCTTTTACTTGTTTAGTATTCATTTTGTACACCTCATTAAGTTGTGTTTTATTGATGATGTGGGTATAGTAATCAGAGCTTGTAGAGTAAACACACTAAACCATAAAAAAATTAAAAAAAGTGGAAAAAACATGAAAATCGACAACTGGCAAAGTACCGAAGACGCATTTATTCAATCCATGAACTCTGATGATTTATTGGCTCGCTGGGCTGATTTACATGCAGCTGACTTAGCAGCAGTACCTACAGATGATTTGGTTGCAACCTGGTTATTGTTTCACAATGGACACTTTGAGGAAGCTGCCAAGGCAGGTTTGGCTCTGGGTGCTGAAGGGACACCTGTGGTCATCCGATCCGTGGTCGCCTACACCGATTATATTTGTGAAGATGAAGATGAGTGTGTGGATTTACTTGAGCAGGCCTATTCATTGGGTGAGACTCATTGTGGTGACAATGAGGAATGTCTGTTTACCACCGCATTGGCTATGGGTCGTTACTCACAATCTATATCCATCACCAAAGCCCTCAGCAAAGGCCTAGGGGGCAAAGTCAAAAAATTACTCACCACCATTCTTGAAGACAAACCCAACCATGCCGAAGCACATCTGGCCATGGCGATGTACCACGCAGAAATTATTGATAAAGTCGGAGCAACACTAGGTGGCCTGACTTACGGGGCCAACGCCAAAACCGCTCAAAAACATATCGAGAAAGCTTTGGAATTAGCTCCCAATGCCATTAATTTAATAGAAGCTGGTAATGCGATTTTATTACTCAAAGGTGAAAGCAAAGGCATGAATGAGGCCACTGACTATTATCAGCAAGCAGCCAGGGTCGAACCTTTGGATGCATTGCAAAGCATGGATGTGGATTTTGCTCAATCTCAGTTAGAAGAATAACTGATAAGTAAAAATACTGACCAAACATTAAAGGCTTAGGTTCTTCTCATCAAATGTATTTCATATTTAAATGACTGATAACAAACACATCAGATTTCCCATCAACATTGCCGAAGCACAAGGGGCTTATCATTTGGAGTTATTAGTAGGGAGCCAACAAATACCTCTTAAATTGTTGATTGATACAGGCAGCAGTACCATCGCCTTTCATCCAAACAGTTACTCAACTGATAAGGACCACAATGTAGCTGTCACCCAAATAGCCCAATGTGTCACTTATGGTATCGGCGGTTGGGCTGGACCTGTTTTGAATTCAACGATTACTTACTCAAACGGTGTTGATCAATTTGAGGTACATGATGCTTTTTTTTCTATCATTGAAAATGAAAAAGGTAAAAACTTTTTAAACCTAGATGGCATTTTGGGCCTGGCCTATCACCATCTCAACAAAGGCTATCATATGGAAAGCTATTTTGAAGCCGAGCATGTGGATGAAACACACACTTATCCATGGGCTTTTAATGAGCAAATACAACAAACAGGCATCGATGCCTTTAAAAAGTTTATTGTTAAATTTCCAGAAAAGGACATCACGCCCAGTTTTACTGCTTTTGCTGAACAAAATGTCTCAATGAACAAGTTTGCTCTTTCAGTACACCGCTCCATTGTCTATGTTCCTCAAAATAACATGACCTTGGAACAAAAAGAAGCCGAGCCATTAAATCAAGGCTTGTTCGTGATTGGGGATGCAGAAGCGGAAAAAGATCTTTATGTAGGTGCACCACAGGCAGTTAAGGTGGTGCATGATGCTTATTACAATACCAACCTGTTGTCAGTTAAGGTAGCTGGTTTTGATGCCATTCAGGCACCACCGCTTGATGATAAACATGTTCATAATTTTTTTAGCAATGCCATTATAGATTCAGGCTGTAGTTACCTGATGTTGCAAAAGGAAATCTATCAATATGTGATCAATGCATTCAAAGCCATTGACCCAAATTTCATTGACTTCATTGAGTCTTTCAAACATTCACAAGCCAACCAAAGCGCTTACATTCCTGAAGGCCTCAACTTAGCACTATGGCCAGATCTGTTTTTCACATTCGAGGGGGTAGATAATGTAACCGTGACATTGCGTTGCTGCCCCGATCATTATTGGCAATTGGATGCACTTGGCCCCGGACAGGCTTTTTTTACCTTATTGGAACAAATTCCCAAATGGCCGGACCAATCTCTGATTGGTTTACCCATTATCAGCAGCTATTTTTGTATATTTGACCGCGCTTGCGGTAAAGATGGGGTGATTAAATTTGCAGAAAAACTGAGTTAATCAGAAGCTGGGCTGAAAGTAGTGACTTGGTTGCGACCGTTTTCTTTGGATTTATACAACGCCTCATCGGCATCTTTAAGTAATTGCGTTAAATCATAACCAGAAATCTCGGTAGTGGTGATACCAAAGCTGGCTGAAATATTAAAACGATGTCCGGTTTCATAATTCGTTTCTATAGAATAAATGGCAGAACGACACTTTTCGGCAAATCCTTTGATATCTTCCAATGATGAATCTCGCATGATAATAGCAAACTCCTCTCCACCCAGCCGCGCAAAAGTGGCTTTATCATACTCAAGTTGTTTACAGGCTTCTACCGTGGCTTTGATCACCCAGTCCCCCACAGTATGCCCATACTCATCGTTTATTTTCTTGAACAAATCCAAATCAAAGATACTGAATGCAATCACCTCCGCTTTTTTCTCTGAATAAGGGAGCATATATTCCATGTAGTCTTTCATGCCTTTGCGGTTATAAATTTTGGTCATGTAGTCCATTTCAGACAAAGACTTGTAGATTTTTTGCTGCTTCCTGATTCGATAACCAATGTATAACAACAAAATAACCAATGAACCAAATAAATAAGTAAGCAACAATTGATTGGCTTTGGATTTGACAGCCAGTTCCTTTTCCAGCATCAATACTTCATTTTGTTGGTTAAGGGTCTTTATTTGGTGTTGTTTGGCCAGACTGTCGTGTTTAATGGTTTGGTAGGCCATCAACTTTTCCTGCTTGTCTGAATAATACTTAATCTCTGTCAGATTTTTCTCTAACAGATACGTATTGGCCTGCTGGTAATCACCTATGCTTTCATAGTAGTTGTACAGCACTTTCAGCGCATCAATCTTTTGTTGTGAATTACCTAAAGTGATGGTCCCCTCCAAAGCACGCTTCGCGTATTCAACAGCCTCTTCTTTTCTGTTTAATTGCTCCAGTATTCTTGCCATCAAACTATCTTTAAAAACAATAATATTTTTGTATTGAGTTGACATAATTGAATCACTTGAAGACTGTAACATTTCGTAAACCTTCTGAGTTTCTAAATTGGTTTCAGCCAACTTAAGTTTATAGTCAATCCAATTGACATTTAATCCTTCGGCATAGAGGTTTTCTCCGTTTTGACGGCAATAATCTAAAACATCTTTTATTTCTTTATCTAAATCTTCAGCCAGATGAAGTTTAATCAATGAAATATATTTATGTACATAAGCAGAGCATAATTGTTTGGGTTTAGGTTTTGGTGAAAAGTCGATAACAATTTGTGCAAAATCATGACTTAATTGGTTTTGATTTAATAAATCATAAACTAAATAAGCTGATGAATAGACAAGTAACCTTAATGATTCGTCAGAAATACTTTCTATTTTAGAAAGCATATTGTCTAAACTAGTTAAAGCTAATTGATACTCACCAGATATTGCATACATGTTTGCCAGTAAAGACTCTACCTCTACAACTACAGGCATGGCCTGGCAATCTGATTTAATTGCCTGAAATTGCAATATCGAATTTTCTACTTCACCTGTTAATCCTGTTTGATATGCAGTCAAAAATCTAAAGGAACAACTTTGATTAAAAGTAAATTGTTTTTGTAATTTTGATAGGGTAGTTAGATTTTTAGAAAATTGTGAATAGTCACTTGTTCTTATTGCATTCGTTTGTTCAAGTAACTCATCAATCTCATCTGATTTTGAAACAAGGGATTCTGCTGGTTCTAAAACCTTGCCTATGTTTTGTGCGCTTACACACGAAGTAAGCAAACAAATTAAATAAATAATCTGCTTAATAAACATATTAATTACTGTGTAAGCGCTTTTTATAGAATTTTAGTTATTCGGATTCAGTATCATCTGCATCTGTATCAGCATCATCGTCATCATCATCTGGTAACATGAGACAATAAAATTCTTTATTACTGAGACATTCTATTGAATCATCATTTAAACCAAGGGCTATTAACATTTCAGATAAACTGCCATGTTGTTTCAGGGAAGTGCTTTGACCGATTAATTCTAAATTTTTAATTTCAGAAATCATACCTACCTCTTTATTTTATGATTGGGAAAATGTACAGCCTATGAAATACAGATATAAACTCATCAAGGAAATTGCTGTTTGCTTTAACTAACCACCCTAAATTTGTTAATATTTTTTATCTTTTTGAGTTCATTGACTATGTAAAGAATCGTAACACAGCAGTCATCAGTTTTCTATTATTTTAACCATGTGATTTATCCTGTCATGTCAGAAACTGAGTCTGTTGTTGGCTTTAAATAGTTCATCAGTCATTTCCCAACAATTAAATTTTCTTGCTGACTTCCCGTCACTGATAATTCCTTTGTTGACAAACCCCAGAGCCTTAGAAATTCGATTAGCGCCTGAGTTCAATACATGACATCGTGTACTAACCGAGTGCGCGTTCATTTGTTTAAATGCAAGCTTCAAAAGAATTTGTGTGGCTTTATACGCATAACCTTTGTTGCTGTAGTTCTTATGAATCATTACTCCCAACTCATAGCAGCTATCTTTAGTCAGCTTCGTCATTAACCCTATCATTCCTACTTTTTGACTGTTATGTGTATTTCTAATCACATAAAATAAGTTATCTTGATTTTCTACAGTTACTTTCTCAAAAAGTTTAATCGCTTTTTCTTTACTCAAAGTAGGACCAATGTGATCCATTATTTTAGGATCAGTATAAATTTCAATCCATAAGTTCAAATCATCTTCAGATAAAGCTTCTAACGTTAATAAAGTAGGAATAATTGTGCTCCATAAATTTTGAAGTTCAAAATTACCATATACAACAGATGAATAAACTTTTTTTCAGTATTGCTTACAATATGCAATGTATCTAACGACACTTAAAAAAGAATGTGTTTTTGATTGCATCTTGTATAAAAAAACCGCTAAAGAAGCGGTTTTCATTGGTAAGTAATGTTCGTTTCAGTTTATTGTGCCAATAATCCGGCAGGTAACATTGATTCGGCTTTGTGTTTATTGGAATCGAAGGTAACGATTTCGTAAGCACTTTCATCAGCCAATAAAGCTCTTGCCAATTCGTTGTTCAGATAGTGACCTGATTTGTAACCATGATATGCGCCGATGATGGGATGCCCTAATTGATAAATGTCACCGATGGCATCAAGAAGTTTATGGCGTACAAATTCAGCTTCGTATCGCAAACCATCGTTATTCAAAACACGGTAATCATCCAAAACAATGGCATTATCCATGCTCCCACCGAGTCCCAGGTTATTGTTGCGCAGCATTTCAATGTCACGCATAAAACCGAAGGTTCTGGCACGAGAAATTTCTTTTACAAATGATTGTGTGTTCAAATCAATTTCCGCATGGTTGCAGTGATCTTCGAAAGCTGGGTGATCAAAGTCAATGTCGAAGGAAAACTTGCTGCCCGAGTAAGGACTCAAGATTGCATACTTGTCTTCTACTTCAAACCTAACTTCTTTTTTGATTTTAATGAATTTTCTGGGGGCTTCCTGTTCCTGCACGCCTGCTGATTGAATCAAAAACACAAATGGACCGGCCGAACCATCCATCACTGGCACTTCTGAAGCACTGAGATCAACATAACAATTGTCGATATTCATACCTGCAAAAGCAGCCATTAAATGTTCCACGGTACCCACTTTGATGCCGTTCTTTACTAACGTGGTTGACATGCTGGTTTCACCCACTCCGGTGGCCTCTGCCTTGATAGCAATCGGACGTTTGTAATCTACACGACGAAAAACAATACCAGTATCAACAGGTGCTGGGTTTAATGTGATGAAAACTTTTTGTCCGGAATGAATGCCGACGCCAGTGGCTCTGACAGTATTTTTTAATGTTTTTTGCGCAATCATAGTCGAATGATACTTGATTCTTACCTCGAGTTTTTGTGAAGTATATCACACAAAAATAGCGTTAAAGTCTATTTTTGTGGTATTTTTACAACTAATGTGACTTTTTTACTACAGTTTGCAGCATTACCAATCAAGATTATGTCGGAAAATCAAGTCAGCATCTGTTTCTACGCTGAACATACCTTGTCCTATACGCGTACCTTTCGCATTTTTCATGGTGGCTACAAAGATGAATTGCCCATCATCAAACAATACACCATCGTCATTTCCGAAGGTATCAAAAAAGGCATCATCATCAAACAAGCCATTACCATCTAAATCGATTGGATCACTTTCACGGACCACCACCAATTGGTTGTTTTTGACCAATAAGCCGTTACTGGTCGTGTCACTATCTGTAACTCCACCAATAATATATTCACCATAACTGTTACCTACATTCATAAAAAAACAGTCAAAATATTCAGCATCGCTCCACAACTCAGTGCCACTTTCATAGGCTGGTTCGCCCGTGTTGGTAACCACCGCTCCGTTGCTATAGATCCAATCGGTTTCGGTCACATCGTTGTTACCACGCGCATAGTAATAGCCGCCTGGAGCTAAATACGCACCAACCAATCCGGAGCTATCAACAGGTTCTAAGAAACTCGAATTTGCTAGCACCACACCGTCTTGAATCACCACCTGGTTATTGTATACAAGCACATCATCTGTATTTGTATCACCGAACAAATCACCTTGCACCAACCAGTTCAATCCGTTGTTAGAAGTCCAATAGTCATCCGCATCAAAATTTTCCCATGCTTCATTACCCAATTGTCCAAGCGGTATATCAATACCTTCCCTAACTAAAACAGTATCAACATCAAACAAAATATCATTTTCATCGTCACTGACACCGATGATTCCATCTGCAGAAAATGTCACCCCACCATTGTCAAGCATATTGGCTGATTCTAAAACATTACCCCAAAAAGCCCCGGGGATGGTTGACATTGAATCCATTTCCCTGGCTTGTGTAAAAAAATTGTGCCCATCGTATTTCACGATGTACCTGTCATTAGCTGTCGATCCGCCTGTCGTGGTATTGCTGAATGCGATTTCTGAAAATTTGTTGATGCCAATTTTTCTTTCAATTGACCCCACCAATTCACCTATGGTCCAAGCGGCATTGTCACCCTCTATCAATACAACTTGGTCATTGGACATGATCATATCACTGCCTTGATTGTTTAACGCTTTAATGACCCAATTTCCATTAGGGTGACCATAAACCCGTTCAAAATGCGTAGTGCTGGTTCCCGGTTCAAATTCAAAAATAGTCCCGGGGACAGTTGCTGTTGGGTGACCAGTGATATTGGTGTACATCACTTGGATTGTTCCCAATTGTGTCCCTTTATTCAATTGATGGTGGGGTTGGGTTTTGGCGGTGGCTAATTCGTCTTGCGCATTTGCTGAGACAAAATCCATAATTAAAAATAAAGAGATGTAGCGCCTGAAATTCATGTGATGCCCCTAAACAAATATTGAAAATACGAATGAACAAACGGTTAATAACCGTTTAATTGATTATATTTATTTTTTATTGTAATAGCAGTTTATTTTCTGCAATCTGACAAATAACGAGAAATAAAGGCGGCCGACCACTGGAGGTGCGTGATCGGCCTAGGCTGACGTCCTGTGTACAGCTTAACCTATTGGGCTAAACTGATTTATATGCCACTAGTTACGCTATCAATCCAGTTGATTACGCAAAAATGTAGGAATGTCTAAATAATCATCGCTTTCCACTGATGGCTTACTGTCTCGCAATTGATCCACTACAGCATGCCCACTGGTTTGCGACTGCACTTTACTATTATATTCCATGCCTTCATCGCGAGTAGCTCTGATGGGCTGCTCAATGCGGTTGTTGGTGGCGTTGCGTACAATTTCTACAGACTTAAACTGTTTCTGTTTCATTGACTTGTTCAAACCAGTAGCGACAACGGTGACTCGAACTTCATCTTTCATGTCCATATCGATTGAAGTACCCACCACCACTGTTGCTTCGTCAGAAGCGTATTCTTTGATCAGCTCACCTATTTCATCAAACTCGCCAATGGTCATATCCATACCAGCGGTTATGTTGACCAATACGCCATTAGCACCGTGTAAATCAATGTCCTCAAGCAAAGGTGAATTCATCGCCAGTTCTGTGGCTGTGGCAGCACGATCGTCACCTTTACCCACACCTGTTCCCATCATTGCCATACCCATTTCTGACATCACAGTCTTTACATCAGCAAAATCAACATTAACCAGCCCAGGGCAAGTAATTAATTCAGCAATTCCTTGAACTGCACCTTGCAGCACATCGTTAGCAGCTTTAAAAGCATTCAGCAAAGTCACATCACGACCAAAATGGGTCAATAACTTGGCATTAGGGATGGTGATCAGAGAGTCAACATGTTGTTCCAAATCCTGGATGCCTTTATTAGCCACATCCATACGACGTTTACCTTCAAAAGGAAACGGTTTAGTAACCACAGCCACTGTCAGAATGCCCATCTCTTTGGCAATTTGTGCTATCACTGGAGCCGCACCAGTTCCAGTACCACCACCCATGCCAGCTGTGATGAAAACCATGTCAGTACCAGCTAAACACTCTTTAAGTCGCTCTGAATCTTCAAGCGCCGCCTGACGGCCAACCTCTGGGTTAGCTCCAGCACCTAAGCCTTTAGTTACATTGTGACCAATACGGACCACGTTCCTGCAATTGGTTTTGTCTAATGCTTGCATGTCAGTATTGGCACAGATGAACTCAACACCATCAATACCTGCATCAACCATTTGTTGTACAGTGTTTCCACCGCCGCCGCCGACACCAATAACCTTGATGACTGCTCCTGTATTTTCAGTTTCCATTAATTCAAACATTATTATATACCTCCGAATTTATTATTAATTTTTAAGCAATTTATCTGGACTCCCTCAATAGTCACCCAAAAACCACTTTTTAAATTTTTGAAACCAGCCCTCTGACTCCAAAACACTGTCAGCAACAAAATCATTGTTACCGCCATATTGTAGTAACCCAACACCCGTGGCATGGACAGGGTTATTTACAACCTCTTTGAGTCCAGCCACATCCACCGGAACTCCTAATCTGACAGGCACATGAAAGACTTCTTCTGCCAATTCAACCGCCCCCTCCATCCGGGATGCGCCTCCTGTCAATACAATACCTGCAGCAATTAAATCGATGTAACCACTGCGCTGTAAATCAGCCTGCACCAAACTAAATAATTCTTCATACCTTGGCTCAACGACTTCAGCCAAAGTCTGTCTTGCCAGCCTTCTGGGTTGACGATCACCAACACTTGGTACTGAAATGGTTTCCTCAGGTGAGGCCAATTGGCGTAAAGCACAGGCATATTTCAACTTGATGTCTTCAGCATGTTGTGTGGGGGTACGCATAGAGACCGCAATGTCATTGGTCACTTGATCACCCGCTATGGGAATGGCTGACACATGCCTGATGGCTCCTTGGGTAAATACCGCTATATCTGTAGTGCCAGCACCAATATCCACCATACAAACACCCAACTCTTTCTCATCATCAGTCAACACCGCTGTCGAAGAAGCCAGTTGTTCCACTATCATTTGATCAATAGATAACCCACAACGCGCCACGCATTTACTGATGTTTTGTGCAGCACTTTCAGAACCAGTGATTAAATGCACCCGAGCTTCCAGACGCACACCAGACATGCCAATAGGATGTCTGATACCATCCTGTCCATCAATCACATATTCCTGTGGCAAAACATGCAGCACTTTTTGATCATTTGGGATGGGCACTGCTTTGGCAGCATCCAAGACTTTTTCCACATCACTTCGAGTCACTTCTTTGTCCTTGATAGCGACGATACCATCCGAATTGATACTGCGAATGTGACTGCCAGCAATCCCAACATAAACCGATTGAATTTCACAACCAGCCATTAATTCAGCTTCTTCAATAGCGCGTTTAATGGATTGCACGGTAGATTCGATATCAACCACTACCCCGCGCTTGAGTCCTCTTGACGGTGAAGAGCCGATTCCAACCACTTCAATGGAACCATCAGGGTGATGCTCACCAACTATAGCAACCACTTTGGATGTTCCAATATCCAATCCAACCTGTAGTTTTGTTTCGTTCTTTCTCGCCATGTTTATCCCATCACCTGTTCGACAAATTCATCCTGTTCGCGCCAGCGAACCACATAACCATTGCTGTAGCGTAGATCCACACGTTCGGGCAAACGTTTGGCTGTTTTGAGTAACTGATCCCAGGTATCAGCCAATCGCAAAATCCGTGCTTCATGTTTTTCTGAACCCAATAAAACCTCTAGACCATTTCGTAAAATCAACCTCCAATCACCCCGATTATTGACATGCGCCTCTCGAATCTCATAGCCAACAGGTTGCAATAGTTGATTGAAACGATTGAAATTTTCCAAAGTCAATTTGGAATCTTCTGCAATCCCATATATTTTAGGTAAAGCATTCAGGTGATCCACAGCATCAACCTGGAACACCTCACCAGACTGATTCAACAAATCTTTCTCATTCCAGATTGCAATCGCCTGATGCTCCTTGATGGTTATTTTCAAAGTGTCTGGCCACTGTTTAACTACATGGGCATAGCGCACCCAAGACATGGATTCAATATTGCGCTTCACTTCTTCTGCATTGAGCCTGAAAAACGAACGTTCGGGTGTTTTAGCCACCATCAAACGCAGTTGTTCCGGCGTTATGCGGTCATATTCAGCCGCCACTTCCAATTGAGTAATACGCCACCGATCTGATTGAATCAAACCGCTCATCATCGCCACCACTAATAGCAGCAGCAACATGCTAAAAATAATCGTCAACTGCAATGCCTTAGACATGAGTTACCCCACTGCTAGCTAATATCTGCGACACCAATTGCTCAAATGACCATCCATGTACTTTTGCCGCTTTGGGCAACAAACTTGAGGTGGTCATGCCAGGCGTAGTATTGGCCTCGAGAAACCAGCGGTTACCCTGTTCATCGACAATAAAATCAATGCGACACCAAGCCGATAGATGCATAGCTCGGTATGCCTTCAAAGCATCTTCCTGTAATTCTTTTTGCCAAATCTCGGGTAAAGCCGCAGGACATTGGTATTCAGTACTGCTGCTTTGGTATTTGGCTTGATAGTCATACAGCTCGGAAGCCGGCTTGATACTCACCACTGGTAACACCTCACCATTTACAATACCAACCGTACACTCCACTCCCTTGATGTAAGTTTCAACCAATACTTCATTGCTTGCTTGTAAACTTTCTGCAACAGCCTGCTTCAGTTGCTCAGGACTTTCTGCTTTGAATAAACCCACACTTGAACCCTCGCAAGCGGGCTTGACAATCCAGGAGTGATCGCCGATGATCACCAAATCTTCAACTTGGCTAAGCAATTGACTCTTGGGCGTCTTGACACCCACTTTTGCAACCAACACTTTGGCCAAATCCTTATGCCAACTGACCGCAGCACCTACATAATCACAACAAGTTGAGGCATAACCTTGTTTATTCAACCAAGCTGCCAATTGACCATCTTCCCCATCAGCGCCATGTAATATATTGAACACCGCATCCACTTGTTGTTTAGGTATGTTTTGTAATTCCTTGATGTCATTGACTTGTGTGACGTGATATCCAAGATTTAACAACGCCTCACTGACCGCTTGGCCTGAATTCAAAGAAACCTCCCGTTCAGCAGAGTAACCCCCCATTAACACAGCAACATTTAACTTATTCATACTCATTGCCCTGTGTCATATTTTGAATCACAGCACCTATGCTACCGGCACCCAGCATCAACACCACATCACCGTCTTCAATAACGTGCCCCAATGATTCTGGAACGGCATTGATGTCATGCACAAATACCGGGTCCAGTTTGCCGCGGTTGCGGATGGTGCGGCATAAATCATTCGCCGTTGCACCAGAAATCACCGCTTCACCAGCCGGATAAACTTCACTCATCACCAATAAATCCACTTGACTCAACACATCTGCAAAATCATCAAACAAATCTCTGGTGCGGCTGTAGCGATGTGGCTGGAACACCACCACCAATCTGGCCTCTTGCCAACCTGATCGACAGGCTTTGATGGCCGCTTCCAATTCTGTAGGATGATGCGCATAATCATCAATCAAGGTAAATGTTTTATCATTCAATCGTTGGTCATGATAAATATTGAACCTACGCCCAACCCCATCAAAACCCGCCAATGCACGATGCATGGCATCAAAATCCACATCCAGTTCAATCGCAATCGCAATTGCCGCTAACGCATTCAGCACATTATGTACGCCAGGCAAATTCAATTTAACCTGTTTCAGCACCAATTGATCATTAATCATCACATCAAACCACATATACTTTTTGACTTGCTTGATATTGGTGGCTCTTATTTGGGCTCTTTCGCTCATACCGTATGTGATTTGATGGCGCGACACCTCTTTGGAGAGCTGGAACACATGTTCGTCATCCACGCATAACACGGTAACGCCGTAGAACGGTACTCGATGAAGGAAAGTTGAAAATGACTGTTTCAATTGATCCACGTCATTATCAAAAGTCTCCATGTGATCTTCATCAATGTTGGTTACTACTGCCATCACAGGCTGCAACAATTGAAAAGAACCATCTGATTCATCCGCTTCAGCCACCAGATATTCACTGGTTCCAAGGCCCGCGTTGGTACCTGCCGCTGTCAATAATCCACCAATCACAAAGGTTGGATCCAAACCCGCTTCTGCCAAAATACTGGCTATTAAACTGGTGGTGGTGGTTTTACCATGCGTACCTGCCACAGCAATACCTACCTTAAATCGCATCAATTCTGCTAACATCTCGGCACGTGTTAACACAGGGACATGTGCCGCATGAGCCGCTTTTAACTCAGGATTATTGACCTTGATTGCCGATGAGTACACCACCACATCGGCCAATTCCACCTGCGCTGCATCATGGCCTATGTAAACCTTAATGCCCATCGCTGTTAATCGGTCGGTGACTTTACTGCCATTCATGTCAGACCCACTGACTTTAAAATCCAGGTTATGCAACACTTCAGCAATACCAGACATACCAGAACCACCAACACCAATCAGATGAATGCGCTGCATGCGACTGGCAAATTTATGTTCTGGGTTCAAATAACTCACTGGATCACCTCTTCGCAATAAGCCGCAATGTGCTGCGCAACCTGATCTTTTTTTATTACTAACAAACCTTGTTTCATGGTTTCGCGGGTTTTGCCACCAAGCAGGGATTTGAATAATTCCTTAAACGCTTCTTCAGAGTCACTTTCTTGCCATAGATAGGCGGCTTCTTTATTCACCACACTCATGGCATTATGCGTCTGATGATCATCAACCGCATGTGGATAAGGTACAAAAATCGTTGGAATACCCACTGTAGTAATTTCTGCAATCGTCAGGGCACCCGCACGACATATACACACATCAGCCCATTGATAAACTGCCGCCATATTTTGAATGAATTCCTGAATATCAACATCATGACTCAAACCACCATAGGCCATCTCAGTAGCTCGAACCTTGCCTTTACCACATTGATGTTTTACTTTAATTTCACCTGACTCTATCCAATCATGCAAGAAGTCAGGCATGCGAGTGTTCAGTGATTGCGCCCCCAAAGAACCACCCATAATCAATACATTAACAGGCTTGACCCGATTATATTGTTTGACGACATTTTCGATGCTATCTCTCACGGGATTACCAACCCATGTCGAATTTAATTCGCCATTTAAATCGAACCCTGTTAACACCAAATCAGCTCGTTTGGCCAGCGCTTTATTGGTCATACCAAACACACTATTTTGTTCATGAACCACTAATTTTGTCTGGCACCATCCAGTGGCAAACCCACCTGGTGCAGCCACATAACCTCCCATACTGATGGCCACATCAATTTCATTTTGCTTAAAAAACTTTTTGGCTTGCCACATAGCTTTAAACAAACGAAAAGGCATCAACACCAACCCTCCAACCCCCTTACCTCGCAAAGGCTTAATCGGTAATAAAGTCATGGTGATACCATGTTGACGCACAATGCGTTCTTCCATACCACCTT
>JAGRJR010000054.1 GCA_020442635.1 Lysobacterales bacterium | reverse complement strand
TAAAATCCCCCGGTAGAAATACCGTGATGGTTCGATTCCAATACAAAAAAAAATTCCTTGGTACCAACCGCTTTATAAAATCACATCAAAACTTACTCATCGTTGTATTAAATAACCCTGGGCAATTTGATTAAATTTGAAAAATGAGTCGTTATGTGCAAATAAAATCCTTAAGTTAAGGTCCATGTCTCATCCTTGAGATAAATTCCCTTGATATCCTTACGTAAAAAAAGAGGAGCCAATCAACAACGGCCTTACTTATATATACGTAAATAAGGATGAAACCTCTTGTCAAAAAAGCTTAATTAAAGTTAAACATTATGATTGGGCTAAAGATTAGTCAGTAGGTTTCATCCATTAAATGCTCCCATAAGGCTTATCTGAATAATAAAACTTATCAAGCATTTTTTTATAAGAACGATCACCTATGTCAATTGATGTCATTAATTATCTGTCATTTGACTGACAAAAAATTAAATTCATATGGGAAAATATTACTAAATGATTGATTTTTTAAATTTAAGACACTTACTCATAGACAAAAAAAGCGCAGGTCCATAACCTGCGCTTTTTAAGTTTACTTTTGGAAATTAGTTTTATGGAGCTAGTGGCTCAAAACCATTCTCAAAAATAAGGTCGCTTGGCCCATTAACCGTCAAAGTTACTGGAACTACTGTCATAGGTTCATCAGCATCATCACTAGCTACACAAATTGCTCCTTCGTGAACTCCTGACGCTAACCCTGTAGAGTCTAATGTTACAGTGATGTCTTCATCAGCTCCAATTGCTAATGTACCGCTGGTTGAGGAATAGGTAATCCAAGGAGCACCGCATCCTAACAAAGTTTTAAGGTTAAATGCCAACCCTGAATAATCAACATCACCACCAACGATTGAGACCAAATCTGTCCATGTTGTAAATCCACCACCAAATAAATCTTGAGGGTCAATCAACTGAGCCAATAAGCCATCACCAGGAACACCTGTAAACCAATTCCAACGATTAGCTCCAGTAAAATTAGCATAAGCTGTAATCCAATAAGTACCAGCAGAAAAAGTCATGGTGCTACCCAAGACATTTTTTGCATTGACTGAAACCATACCTGAGTCATCTCCTAAGTCTAGATTGAAGTCTCCTACTGGAACTGTAACTGAATATAATTCCGTTCCTCCTCCATCTTCTGGGTGTCCAGCTGGCTCCCCAGCATTATCAGGATATATCTTCACTGTGAATGACTCAATTTCGCTTGATAGTGGAGTTGCTCCATTTGAAACAAAACCTTCTAAGAAGAAGCCATCAATATCAGCAGATTGTGTCAACACAAAACTATCTGAAGAATATGCACCAGGATTTGTTATTCCATCAACAAAGACATCACTGACTATTCCTGCAAAAGAACCAGTTTGTAATTGTTCATATACAATTTCTTCTGTAATATTTGTATCTGACGTTGTATCAATCATCCAGTTGAGTGATAAGCCTGCTGTTACTAAATTGGCAACATTTAAAGTAACGTCAGTGGAGTTTCCAGCATCAACAGTAGCCGCCAATGAAGCTGGAGAAACTTCAATTTCTGGAGACTCTGGAAAGCCTGTTACCACCAAAGGCATGTGCATGGCTGGAACATTGAATATTGGTTCAAGAATATTTAAGGTAATATCAGTAACATCACCTGAATCACCAAAACCAGAATCACCGAAACAAATATTCCAGTCACCATTAGGTGAACCTACACCCAAATCAGCAAATGTTGACGCCGGCCCAGCAACCGAATCAGGGAAAGGAGAAAACTCACATACACCATCATCTTGACAAACAACAGCAGAAGAAGCCCCCGTATCAACACCCATAACTTCAGCTGAGGTCAATGCGCCATCCATAAATGTAATTGGTGAAGTATCAACCAAATTCGAAGAGTCACCACAACAATCGGTACCATCATCAGCTGGTTCTGCAAGATCAGGCCTACTCATAACACCCAAAATATCACCATTGGGGTTTTGTACCTTGATGGTTAAATCACCTACCCAACTATGAGTAATGGCTGTATCCAGTGACACAGAAACTCCACTGCTTGTAATGCCTGACACATTAATAGTATCGCATAACATACTACTTAAAGAGCCATCATAGGCATCATCAGGAATCGCAGTAGGAGCTGGTACTGAATTGAACGGTGTTGAAATGAACCCGGATGGGACTTCACTGATCAATAGCTCACCGAAGCTAACAGCACCTGCTGCTAGAGCTGCTCCATCAATATCTACATCTAAGGTAACAGTTTGACCTGGCATGGCTGTGAAACTAGAAGGAGAAACTGTTCCTGGCATTCCAGCAAGGCTAGCTACGTAGTCTATAGGCATTGAAGCTACACTGGTGAATTTACGTGTAAATGAACAGGTTCCCACACAATTATCATTTTTATAACTGGCTACATTCAATGTTTTGGGGTCTCCACCGTTATCAGGATCTGCTAACAGGAATTTAAATGCTGTTTCATTCATGACTAATCCTGTAGATGAAGCGACATCAACCTGAATACGACCTGCACCACGATCAAATGGATCAGCTGGAGTCGTTCCGTCTTCTTTGGTGACTCCTGCGGTCACTGCAGTTAACATCAATGCAGACTTGATTTCAGCAGGTGTCCAAGTTGGATGCAACTCTTTCAACAGTGCGGCTGAACCTGCATTGTGAGGAGAAGACATTGATGTACCCGAAATGATACCGTATTCTGCTGGTGTGCCCAAAGCAGGGTCGCTGTCATCGAAAGCTGCTAATATGCTGACACCTGGGCCAGTGACATCAGGCTTATTGTACTCAAACGGGCTCGGGCCTCGTGAACTGAAACCAGCCATCACATCGGCTTGACCAGAGTAAGCAATCGCAGGTAACAATATTTCCACTGTTTGAGATGCATTGGCACCTAAATAAGTGGCCATTGCTGTACCATCAGCTTGTGAAATAGAAAATGATGGGATGTCTTGAGCATTACCCACATTCATATTCAAACCACCTGCGGCATTATTATGAATGACTACAGCTACAGCACCAGCTGCAAATGCATTATTGACTTTCAGTTCAAATGAACACGAACCTCGAGAAATCAATGCCACCAAACCATCAAACGACATGGCTGGGAAAGCATTACAACCTTCAAAGTTACCTGCATCCACGTTTCCAGCATACTCTATGCCTGCATTGATGTTTCCAGCTGCAGCAGGACCATTACTGGTGTTATATGAAATATCAGTCACTGAAGGATCTCCTGGAGGAGAGTCAATTGACAACAGATTTACAAAGGTTCTGTTGTGCGTAGAAGCACCTACACTGGCTGTCCAGGGTTCAACATGACCCAATGTAGCTGGTCCGGGGCCCGAATTACCAGCAGATGCAGATACAAACACCCCAGAATCGGTCGCTGCCAAAAAGGCCAATGACACATCGTCAGTCCAAGGTGAAGTACCACCACTGATAGAGTAGTTAACCACATCAACCACACCATCAGCGATGACTTGATCCATAGCAGCTATTGATGATGCACCAGGGCATAAGCCTCTACCATCTGGCGCTGAATAACAAATATCAAAATGGATATTGGTTGCATGAGGTGCCACACCACTGATGGCGACGTTTGGCACACCATTGGCTGTTGCAGAAAGCACTACATTACCTCCAGAAGTAGAAGAGGTATGTGTTCCATGACCGTTTTCATCTTCAGGTCCTGGAATATCAACACTGCCATCATTGGGAACCAAATCATTCACAAAATCATAGCCACCTATCAACTTATCGTTACATGTGTAAGTCGCTAAATATTGTTCGGTATTTGATGGGTCACAAACCCCCAAATAATTTCCCATACCCAAAGGATTGGTGTGATCATAGCCATCGTCACCGACATCAGCAAAAGAAGGATGGTCAAAGTTAGTACCTGAGTCTAAAGTGCCGATAATGACACCTTCTCCATGTGCGGTTCCGGAGGCTGGTGAGTTACCATTCCAAACATTGTCTGCGCCAATCAATTGCGGGCCTGCATCAGTATCGAGGAAATAATCACGATCAAGGCTAACACTGGCCACCTGGTCAAAATGCTTAGCCTGAGAGGCCTCGGCTGCTGTCAGGTTAACAGCCAAACCATTGGTGGCGAATTGATAACTTAACAGTGGATTGATTTGACGACCCAATAGATTACTTAACTGATTGAGGTAAGCTGTTTGCTGTTGTCGCAAGTGGTTGACATAATTTATGACCGCAGGCGAATTCACTACAATTTTTCTATCAGCTCTACGAGGAATGGCTGGGTACTCTCCCACTCCATTGTATTGAGCTACAGCAGCCTCTTTGAATCGAATGATGTAACGGTTTTGTCCAGCTAAATTAGCGGCTGGAATGATTGAATGATTATCCTGATTATGAACTTCTGTTAACGAATAATTGTTTTGAGGCATGGATCCATCGGTTTGTAAATCCACGGCATAAGAAACGTTAGAAACGCCAGCAAAATAGACAGCTGACATGACAGAAGCAGTAATCAAAGTATTGACTTTAGATTTAGACATTAAATTGTCCCTCCTACTTTTTTTGATAAAATTTGAATGTAAGTACCACTTACTTGGCCAAAATGAACGGTTAGCATCCCCTAAAAAAAGACACTCTTAACTCAATTCAGACCAAGGATACTACTACAAGCAAGCTGTCAAAACAAGCGTTCTGATGACTTAATCACTGTCACCAAATCCTGACTTAGCATCACAGATTGTTTCTGAATCAAAAGTAGCATGGTAGAATAGCCGCATGAAGAATAAAACCACATTATTTATCCTTTTTTTGTTTCCTTTATTAGCCATTGGGTCTGATAAAAATCAGGATGAGCACCTGTATGATGGCGTGGACTATCGTTGGTATTGGAACACCAATTTAGGCATTGTGGTACCAGATGACGACATTCGTTTGAACGAAGCGCAGGTTTTAGACTTGAGGGTAGGAAAACACTTCAATGAAAATTGGGCGCTGGAATTTGAAGTGATGCGCGACGAATACGATTTCGACATTGATTTTGATTTGAAACATTATGCAGCCACTTTCAACATCATGTATACCAACCATGACCCTTTGTGGAAACCATATTTCCTTGTTGGTGTAGGTGGTATCTATTCAGATTCTAGATTTCCTGACACTCAGGAATCTGACTTAATTGTGAATTTAGCTGTGGGTGGTTCTTGGTATTTCACCGGGCACGGGGTAAGAATTCGTGCTGAGGCGCGTTCTCGTCTGGACACCAATGATTCTGACTTACCAGGACAGGATGGTTTTGGTGATGGTCAATTCACTATTGGAATTATTGTCCCAATTGGTGACTAGCACTCACAGAAAAGGCAGTAACCAACCACTGCGTTTTTTATAGGCTGACCACTCAGAATAACGGGATAAACTTCTTTCCTTGGCCACCATATTCGGTAAAAAAACCAACAACCATACAGCCAGTAAAATAGCAACAGCTCCCCAATGCCAAGCCATCAACCCAAACGAACTATAAATCATGATCTCACCCAAATAATTAGGGTGGCGAATAGTTCGATGAATGCCATCTGTAATCAATCCTTGGCGAAACTTCAAAGTGTAAAACTTTTGCGCATCAGCGGCAATCATAATCACACAACCCAGAAGACATAAGACAATACACAAGGCATACCATAGGTTTTGCGGCAGCGGATAATTAGGCACTGTCGATTGGCTTATGAGCAACCAGGCAATGACCCAATACCAGAAAAGCACACCCCAAAAAGCCACCAACCCTGCAGCCAAAGTGACCTTTTTCTACCAACTGGCATCAGGAAAAAAAACGTCTTTAATCAACCAAACAAAGCCATAACCACCATGTAAAGCCAGATAAACATAAGCACTGGTACTGAAATTCTGGTAATACCACATCAAAGCAAGCACCAAGACAAAGGTGTCTGCTTTTTGAAAATTAATCACCCAGGATAGTTTCCAGATTCTGGGGCCACCCAGGAAATCAGTGGTCAGGTAATCAGCCAGCTGTTTTAGTTTTAGCAACATGCTGATATCTTAGAAAAAAACACCTAATTAATACAAGGTTTTAAGTGACTCAGCTGAATAAGGTTTCATGGCATCAAATTGTTCGCCTTTTAGTTTTTGTACCCACTCTGGATCTTGCAATAAACAGCGACCTACCGCAAACAGATCATATTCCCCAGCCTGTAATGCTGTCTCAATCTGAGCAAATTGTTCAGTGGCCACATTACTTTGGGCTGACATGCCACGCTTTTCTTCATCAACAAAACCACCATCCAACCCCACACTACCTACGGTAATGCAAGGAACACCGGTTAACTTTTTGGTCCAGCCCGCCAGGTTTAATTCTGACCCTTCAAACTCTGGTTCCCAAAATCTTCGGGTTGAACAATGGAATAAATCAACACCTGCTTCGACCAATGGTTGTAAAAACTGTTCTAATTCAGCCGGAGAGTGAGCCAAACGGGCGGCATAGTCTTGTAATTTCCATTGTGAAAATCTCAGGATTAAAGGAAAATCACTGCCGGTTTGTTGTTTGATTTGTTGAATGATCTCAGCGGCAAATCGGGTTCTTTGCACCAAATCACCACCATATTGATCGTCACGTAAATTGGTCTTATCCCAAAAGAACTGATCCAATAAATAGCCATGCGCACCGTGCAATTCTACCCCGTCAAAACCCATTTTCTGGGCAGCCACAGCGGCATCAACAAATGACTGTTGAACCTCAGCAATGTCATTAAGCGACATGGCCACACCATTGGGCGTGTTGGGTGATAACAAGCCCGAAGGGCTGTAAGCAGGGACTGATTCATCTGGTTGCAAACAATCTTTTCTTACGCCGCCCACATGCCACAATTGCGGCATAATTTTACCCCCTGCTTGATGGACAGCTTCCACCACCTTACCCCATCCAGCCAGTGCCTGTTCACCACTGAAAAAGGGGACATTGGGATAACCATTAGCGGCCTTGTGTCCCACACAAGTTCCCTCGGTAATGATCAAACCCACATCGTTGGCGGCGCGCCTTTGGTAGTAATCAATATTCTTTTGGTTAGGAACATGACCGGGAGAAGCGCTTCGAGTCATCGGTGCCATCACGATGCGATTGTTCAAGGTCAACGAGCCGACTTGAAATGGGGAAAAAATGGTTGGATTCATGAATTTAATTGATTGGATAAGTTAATCAGTGAAGTAAGGGCTTTATCCAAAAACTCAATGGTGCTTTCATCAGTTAAGTTACCCTGCTCATCAAATTTTCCATTGGCTTGTGAAATCATCACTTCTGGCTTGTTAACCACAAATGCATTTAAGAAAACCAACACCTGTCTTAAGTGATACTGACTTCTGGCTGTACCTAACCCAGGACTGGCGCCCATGATGGACAAGGCTTTACCGTTAAAGGCATGATTTTCAATGCGTGAAAACCAGTCTAGGGCGTTTTTGAGTACACCTGAAATGGAATAATTATACTCGGGGGAAGCAATCACAAAGGCATCTGCTGTGGCCAAAACATCATGAGCGTTTTGTACCACCACAGGAATTCCCGCCGCATTAACGTCTTGGTTATAAAGTGGGAAATCACCTATTTCAACATCAACAAATTCTATTCCTTTGCTTTCTAAGTGTTGCGCCACTGTTCGCAAAATGCCACGATGCATAGAGTGTTTTCTTAAACTGCCAGAAATACCTGCTATTTTCATTTAATCTCTCATCATTCAAAACATACAAATTATACTCAGTGATTGTGAAAATTGAGTCAGCATTTTTTGTATAAAAAAGGGCGCACAAGCACCCTCTATTCAAAATGTTGGCTTTGTTAAGTGGCTTATCTGCGAGTTAGCCAAAACACACGATGTAAAACTCTGGCCACAGCTTCTGGTAAGTCAGCCGCATCGAAGACATCGCTATTGACCTCAATGGTGCCCTCCAAGGAAACACCATCTTCCGATACATTAATTTGCAACCCAGTGAATGACACTTCCCAGTCTGCCATCAGTGAGTTCAAAGTAAAGGAACCGTCGGCTGTGGTGTTAACTTTTCCTGCTCCTCCACTAGAAGTTTTGGTGATGACACCCGAAATGACCGCTTCATTTTCTCCAGCACCGGGATGAAAGCTGTTAAATTCTGTGACTGATGTTCCGCTGAACTGACCCTCATCCAAGCGACCATTTTTAGTCACCGTATAAGACCCAGACAAATCGTCGACGACTGTTGTCATGCGGGTGATGTCAAAGCCAGCGAAACCAGCTGAGCCCCATAAAAAGCCAATTGAGGTAAGTAGTGTTGTTAGTCTTGTTTTCATAGTTTTACTCCTGAAAGTTAAAAAAGAACTGTCTTGTGCAGTCACCCAATCCAACGTTTGCCTTTTATTTAGGTTGACAAAAAAATAAGTTAATTATTCTGTCAACGCATGTCGTTCTGATTCGTTGAATGATTACCTGACAGCAAAAACCAGTATGACAACAGCGGCCATTTATCTGTACAATGAAAATCAAACCAATGTGAGACATCGATCAAAAGACCACATGACGACACAAACGGCTGATCAACAGCTCGATGCTTTTTTGAGAGAACATCAACAGCAAGCTTATGCGATTGCTGTTGTCGGTGTACAACAGCAAGCCGATGCGCTCGATGTGGTACAGGAGACCATGTTGGCTTTTGTTAAATACTACCGAGATAAACCAATCAAAGACTGGCGCCCATTGTTTTATCGGGTATTACAAAATAAAATCAATGACCACCATCGCAAACAAAAAGGTTGGATGCGCTACTTCTTCAGCAGCAAAGACAAAGATCAATTGGCTGAAGAACAAGCCAGTCACGAACCATCACCTTTGGATTGCGTTGACCTGCAAAATCAAGGTAATGAAATGGTTGCTATCATCCAAAAACTACCCAGCCAACAACAACAGGTAGTACTTTATAGACATTGGCAGGAACTGTCTGTTGAAGAAACCGCACAAATCATGCAAATCAGCACGGGCAGTGTCAAAACACATCTATACCGAGCCACTCAAAAAATCAAATCTCTGTTAGGAGTCGACCATGAATGATGATTCAATAAAATCAAAAATCAAACAGTCTATGGATGCATGGCAAGATTCAATTGATGTACAAACACAAGTTAAACTCAATGAAGCCAGGCATGCCGCTTTGGCTCAAAAAAAACCGATGTTAAGTAAGCGGTTTTTAATTCCAATCACTGGATTTGCAGCAGCAATAGCACTGGCTGTTTTGATGATTCAAAACAATGCCATTGAATCGATGCCTTATCAAGATTCCAACCTGTTTGAAGACTTAGAGATGCTGGCCAGCGACGAAGCCGACCCAGACTTTTATCAGGACCTCGAATTTCTGACTTGGCTGGATGAAAATCAGCTGATGGAATCTGAAATATGAACTACTTATGGTTTATTCTGCTTTTTATGACTGACGCTTACTCAGAGGAGCCACAGGCTGAATCGCCAGTCCAGCAAAACCCAAGCATGAAGAAATCGACTCTGGCAGATATTAATGATCCACAACCTGATAAAGAATTGCTGTTGTTCTTGGCAGAATGGAGTGAAACCCAAGATGGACAATGGGTGGAGCCCACTGTTTTTGCCGAAGACTCAGTACTCACCCAAAATATCAACCAGACAGAAAATAAACAAACCGGAAACACACATGAAAACAATCCTGATCATCATTAATCTGTTATTTACAGCAACGGTCTTTTCTCAGGAATGGAACACACTGGATAAGGCCCAGCAACAGACCCTGTCGCCATTTGCAAATGAGTGGTCATCCTTGCCTGAGTCACAAAGGCAACAGCTCATCAAAGGTGCCAATCACTGGAACAGTTTGGACAAGCAACAAAAGAAAACCGCATTGTTACGCCTCAATAACTGGAAGCAATTAAGCCCTGAGCAACGCCAAAAGATTCGCCAGCGTCATAAAATGTTCAAACAAATGACGCCCCAGCAACGAGCCAAACTTTGGCGTTTACATCAGCGTTATAAAAATTTGTCACCCGCGCAAAAAAAGAAACTGCGCAACCGTTTTGACCAGTTAAGTCCGGAGCAAAAGAAACAATGGCGGAAGAAAATGAACCAAAGGAAAGCTGCGAAGAAAAACCGCAGGGGTTAAAAATTGGCTTCAGCTGAGAAACCCATGTTTTCATTCTTAGAGGGATGCTTAAAACTCAACTCATGACTGTGCAAGTGCAAGCAGTCAAATCCATTCAAGGCATCGCCAGTGGCATACAGCCTGTCGCCAACTATGGGATGACCTAATGACAACATATGAACCCTGAGTTGATGTGAACGGCCAGTAACGGGTTTGAGCTCAACCAAGGTCGTTTGTTTTTCAAAGTCCAGCACACGCCAATAAGTTAAGGCTTGCTTTCCATGTTCAAAATCAACTTTTTGCCTGGGTCTGTTTGGCCAGTCGCAAATCAATGGAACATTGACTTCACCTTGACGATCACTCAGATGACCAAACACACGGGCAATATAACGCTTCTTAACCAAACGATTCTCAAACTGGCTACTTAAATGCCGATGCGCGTCTTTATGTAAAGCCATCACAATCAAACCCGATGTTTCCATATCCAACCGATGCACTGTGGTGGCACTTGGGAATTGTTCTTGTGCCCTGCTTTGCAAAGAATCTTTGTGAATTTCTTGACGACCTGGAACTGATAAAAGGCCAGAGGGTTTGTTTAACACCAAGACATCATCGTCCTGATAAACCACATCCAAATAAGGATCCATGGGTGGTTGATAATCGATCACCGCTTTTTGCCTTTTCTATTGGCCAATCTGGCCACTTTTTTCTCTGCGCGAATGCGTTGTTGTTCCGCAACTTCGAGCAACTCATGATGCATCATTATAGGCGTTTCTAAAGTAATGCGGCCGATTTGACCCAAACGCAACTCATTCAAAAACAAATTGGAAATGCGGGTTAAATCAACCCGACCACCTGTCTGTAAAGCCCCTCTTCTTTGTCCAATTGCCACCAGCAAATCATAGGGTTCTTGAGGAATTTCGGCCAATTCATAGCGATCTTTCAATAACTGCGGATAGGCCGCTATCAGGTATTCTGCAGCAAAAAATGCTTTGTCTTCAGCTTCAACCACATGATCCTTAATGGCCCCGGTGACCGCCAGTCTGAAAGCACTGTTCTGATTGTCAAATCGTGGCCACAACACCCCTGGAGTGTCATGCAATATCACATTACCGGGTAATTTGATGCGTTGTTGTCTTTTGGTAACCGCAGCTTCATTACCAGTTTTGGCGATACTTCGCTCAGCCATGATATTAATTAGGGTCGATTTACCGACATTTGGAATGCCCATAATCATCACTTGTATGGGTTTCTTGTTAACAGCCCTCTCAGGGAACCATTGTTGACACCACTCAGGAACTTGTTTAATCAGCCCTGTATCTGAAGTATTGACCGCGTAGGCTTTGACTGTTTTGTCCTTTTGTAACTCATCAATCCAGATTTGATTTAATTCTTGATCAGCCAGATCAGATTTGTTCAACAATTTGATACAAGGTTTAGTACCTCTGATTTTTTGCAACAAGGGATTTTGGGAACTGTAAGGTAAACGTGCATCCAACACCTCTATCACCAAATCCACTTCAGGAACCAGCTGTCGAATTTCTTTTTGCGCCTTGTGCATGTGACCAGGAAACCAGTTGATATTCATTGCTTCAATAGAAAAAAATTGACCCTTATTTTAACTGACATCGGCATTGAAAACTTGAATTCCTGCTATGTAACCCTATTTTGCTGTCATCTTAATTTTCATGAATTTAAAAAATGACCAACACTGCAGAAAAATTTGAATTTCAAGCGGAAGTGAATCAAGTTTTGGACTTGGTGATACATTCGCTTTATTCCAATAAAGAAATCTTTTTACGTGAATTAATCTCAAATGCTTCTGATGCTTGTGACAAACTGCGTTTTGAAGCCATTAAAAGACCAGATCTATTAGGTGAAGACTTACACATCAAGGTAGATTTTGATAGCGAAGCCAAAACCATCACCATTATTGATAATGGTATCGGGATGAGCCGTGAAGAAGTGATTGAGAACATTGGTACCATCGCCAACTCCGGTACCAAGAAATATCTGCAATCCATCGCCAAAAAAGACCGAAATGATGCTAATTTAATCGGTCAGTTTGGTGTGGGTTTTTATGCTTCTTTTATCGTTGCCAAAGAAGTAGAAATCAGAACATTAAAAGCCGGTGAAGCAGCAGACCAAGCAGTTTCATGGAAATCTGATGGTAAAAGTGCCTACACTTTGGAAAATATTACTAAGGATGTTCAAGGGACAGAAATCATCTTACACTTGCGCGAAGAAGAAGCGGATTTTGCTAACAACTTCAGATTACGCAGCCTAATCAAAAAATACTCAGAACATGTAGCCTTCCCCATAAAAATGCTGGAAGTCACCTATCCTGAAAAAGATGATGATGGCAATGAAATTCCAGCCAAAACTCCTGAGTACGAAGTAGTCAATGACGCCACAGCATTATGGAAAAAATCGCCTTCCGACATAAAAGACGAAGACTACAAGGCTTTTTATAAACAAATATCCAATGACTTCAATGAAGCTGCTTTTTGGACACACAATCACATCGAAGGTACGCAAAGCTACAGTAATTTGTTGTATGTGCCAAGTAAATCACCTTTCCAAATGTTCCAAAATCCAGATGACCGAGAGGGTTTAAAGCTTTTTATTAAGCGAGTGTTTATCATGGATGCCGCCAAAGAGCTGTTACCTAATTATCTGCGTTTCGTTAAAGGTGTAGTCGACTCCAATGATTTACCTTTGAATGTCTCACGTGAGATATTACAAGACAACCCATTGTTACAAAAAATCAAATCCGGTTTAGTTAAACGTGTGCTTGGCTTGTTAAAGAAAAAATCATTAGACACCGAAGTGTATGCCAATTTCTGGAAAGAGTTTGGTGATACCCTAAAAGAAGGTGTTGTGGAGGATTTCAGTAACCGTGAAGCCATTTTGAAGCTGTTACGCTTTGCTTCAACACATAATAATGACGCTGCTGAAAATGCCTCGTTAGATGACTACATCAGCCGTATGAAAACTGATCAAAACAAGATTTACTACATCACTGGAGAATCTTATGAGGCGGTTAAAAATTCACCCCACCTTGAGTTATTTAGGAAAGAAGGTGTCGAAGTTTTGCTGATGCACAGCCGCATTGACGAATGGATGATGGGCCATGTACAGAAATATGATGGCAAAAAATTTCAGTCAGTCGCCAAAGGGAAATTGGATTTCGGCAAAGATGACAACAAAGAAAATGAGCCATCTGAAGCCGATAAATCATTCCTGGAAAAAGTTCAAAACCACCTCAAAGATCATGTCAGCGAAGTGACTGCTTCAACCCGTTTGGTGGACTCTGCCAGCTGTCTGGTGATGGATGAACACGCCATGGCTATTCACATGCAAAAACTGATGGAACAAGCAGGCCAAGCCATGCCAGGCCAGTTACCCGCTTTGGAGCTGAATTTGGATCACCCATTGGTGCAACACATTGAACACATTGACAATGAAGATCATTTTAAACAATGGTCTGAATTGTTGTATGAACAAGCTTTATTGGCTGAAGGTGGGCAATTGAAGAACCCAGCAGATCATGTACATAAAATGAACAAATTAATGCTGGATATACTGAAATAACTGATTTTATTTAGTGCTAAACAAGGGTCCAATGTAATGGACCCTTTTTTGTGTGTTGCTGTTATTTTTTTAATGTCAGCGCCAAGCCAACCACAGCCGATACCGCACCACCAACCAAATACCACATGGTTCGATCACTGTACCTGCCAGTAAAGGCTTCGGTAATTTCTTCAGCGGGTGCTTCAGTGGCATTCAAACCAAACAACACCAAAACCACGCCCAAAATCAGTAAGGCAACACCTAAAATTCTATTTGTACTCATTCCAATACCTCCTAAAAAAATACACTGGATCCAATGAATCAATCATCAAAGGATTCTTTTTCACAATCATCCTGAACCACTTTCTTGGCCTCATGCCCAATTCTCAAAATAAAAAAATTCAATGCTGCTATTAACAAGGCAATTTCAAACCTTTGCCAAGCCACAGCCATTCCCACTGCTCCTGTATTCCAGATACTGGCTGCATTGGCAAGGCCAGTCACTTTAGAATCACTAGAAGACTTTAAAATCGCACCACCACCAATGAAACCAATGCCAGTCACAATACCAGCCATAAACTTGCCCAATGCTTCACTATCACCCAACACATCCAATGCCAACAAGGTATAGGAACATGTTGCAATCGCAACCAGCGGATATGTTCGCAACCCTGCTCCATGAGAGCGGGTTTCTCGGTTATAGGCCACTGGCAAAGTCAGAACCAAAGCCACCAGAATCAAACCAAAATGTTTACTGATCAATTGCCAATTGATGTAATCATTAACCCAGTTTTGTAGTGCATCAAACATTTTTTACTCAACCAACTCAAAGTAATTAACTGCTCTGTCTTGCTTTCAACATGGCACCCAAATACTCATCAGCCAAAACTGTGGTTTTATCATCACTCAGCATCTCTTTTGCCGCTGGAAAATAATCCCGTTCTTCTTCCTCAAGATGATGTTTAACTTTATGCGCCAGATCCTTGGCATGTTTCAACCAAGAGGGCGAGCTCATATCTGTGTTTTCTAATTGCTCAATTAACTCATCTATCTCATGATGCTCGGCTATACCATGTCGAGCATGTTGTTGTGTTTTATCTAATTGAATTAAAGGCACATAAAAATAGCGTTCCTCTGCGACTGCATGAGCCTCCAGTTCTTTTTTCAATTGATTAAATACTGAACTTCTTTCTTCACTGTCTCCACTGGTTTCAACCAATTGATTTACTAACTGTCTTTGAATGTGATGGTCCTGTTCAATACTTTGAAATATTTTCACTAATTATTTCCTCTAGAATTATTTTAAAAGTCAACAACTTACACAATCGCACATCAATTTGACGTGAAAATAATGTGATTCATTGCAATAGCTAATTCATAATATTGAGATGGATAACGAATCATTACCAGAACAATATCAACATACTGTTAACACTTTTAACCAGGCAGCAGAGTTATACCTTGAATATTTCAAGGATTTCAAACTGTATCAACAAACTTACGATTGGTTGCTGGCTGCTATGAATGAGAACCATGCGCAGATTCTGGATATTGCCTGCGGGCCGGGCCAGGTTGATTATTATTTGCTACAAAGTATGCCTGACTTACAGATTACTGGTATTGATTTGGCACCAAAGATGATTACACTCGCGAAAAAGTTAAACCCTGCTTGCACCTATCAGATCATGGATTGTAGGGAAATAGACACACTTGCTACAACTTATGATGTGATTATTTGTGGGTTTTGCCTGCCCTACCTGTGTCATAAGGACATGACAGCTTTGCTACAAACCATGACTCAAATGGTTCAAAGCAACGGGCTGATCTATCTAAGTACAATAACTTCTGAACAAGCAGATGGTTATCAAACCTCAAAATCCGCCAAAGGCAAAACCTTTGTTCACTACCATGACATTGAATTAATCAAATCTACATTACAACAAGCCGGTTGTTCAATCATACGACATGAACACATCATTCATGTACACAATGATAAGGAAGTCCGGGATGAATTTGTATTGGCTCTCAAGCTAGCTTAATCAACCACTTTCTTGCTTTCAGCAAATCGAATCAAGGCAAACACAACAGTAGCCAATGGCACCAGACTGGTTAACGGTAAGGCACAATACAGGGCCGCCACAAATATCAAGCCGCATTGCCCCCAAACTCCGAATTTATACACGGTAGCCAGCCACCAGCCTAGCAATGCACCTACCAAAGGCCCAAGATAAAGCCCGAATGACCCAAACGTGGTTAAATCAGCCACATCAAGCAAGATGCCGCCTCCTAAGGGGCCGAATGCCCTGAGCATCCTTTCTCCAGTGCTGAGATTAACGACTTGTTCGGTATGTTTCTCTGAGTTTGTCATCGCTTAATTGTAGCAAAATCAACACAAACAAACATGTGCGAGAAGTTGGTTTGAATCAGGAACAACTGAGAACGGGTTAAATTAACCCAAGATTCATAATATCGGAGAAATCAGTCGAGCCAGTTTTTCCATGAAAATCTTTACCGCTGAACGCTTGTCCCACGACTCAAGCGTAATTTGTTTGGCACATGTTAAATCATTTTCAAAAGACACCTTGAGTTGTTCTGCAAAATCCCGATCGTAAATCAAAGCATTGACCTCAAAATTAAGTTCAAAACTTCGTTCATCAAAATTTGCTGTACCCATCACACTCAAAAAACCGTCCACCACCATGGTCTTGGCGTGAATAAAACCTTGAGTGTATTTATAAAATGCCACACCGTCTTGTAACAACTCGTAGTAATACGATTGGGCAGCCGCGTTCACCACAAAATTATCAGACTTATCTGGCACAATAACTTTAACCATCACACCTCTTAAAGCTGCAACTTTCAAAGCCTTTATCAAAGATTGATTAGGAATAAAATAAGGCGTAGTAATTAATATTTCATCGGTGGCTGTGTAAATAGCTTGAAGGATTGTAAGCAAAATACTCGGAGCTGCTGAATCTGGACCGCTCGCTACAATCTGCACCATCTTACGTTCTGCAACCGACAAATCACTGAAGCCAGCACTCAATTCATCTTCAATAGCCAATTGCTGCCCCGTACTGAAATTCCAGTCATTGATGAAAATATGTTGCAAATAGGCAACACTCTGCCCCTCAATACGCAAATGTGTATCTCGCCAAAACTTGTCGGGCATGTGTTCTTTATTGTTATTGACATATTCATTACCCACATTGATGCCACCCACATAACCAATCTTGCCATCTATCACCACAATTTTTCGATGGTTCCGATAATTCAACCGATCAGTAAAGGCAAATAAACCCAATTCGGCAAATGGCCATACTTCAATCCCATAAGAACGCAATCGCTGTAACACAACCTGACTCAAACCCAAGCTACCATAATCATCATAAAGGATTCTAATTGCCAGACCCTGTTTAGCTTTTCGAACCAACACCTCCAACAATTGGCTGCCCACATCATCAAAGCGCAATATATAATATTCAAGATGAATGGTGTGTTCAGCCGCCTCAATATCCTTGAGCAATCGTGGAAACTTCTGTTCACCATTTTCTAACAGGTTCAGTTGATTATTAACCGTCAAACGATTACCCGTATCCTGATAAATCATTTTAGTCAAACCATGAAATTGTTTCAGGTTGTCTTTCTGCTGCCGCATCACTGCCAGTGATTTTTCACTGTATTTGACATGAAAGGCTTCAAGCGCCTGTTGATTGTAAGATTGTTTTTGTTGATAAATACGGCGCTTACGTTTTTTTACCCCAAATATTAAGTACAAGATAATACCAACCACTGGCACCATATAAACAGTGAACAGCCAGGCGGAAGCCCGAGAGCTGATGGTGTATTGACTGATGATTTTGATGGTTACATAGATCAAAACCGCCCAATACGCATAATAGGCAAGAGAAACCCAACTAATCATATCGAAAGTGAAATTATCATATGTAACATTCTAAATTAAGCCATGCGAAATTTTCATGAAAATGACAAAATGAACAATAGAATTGACAAATTTATTGTCCCTTGGCTATGCTTGAGTGATGAACAAACCACCACTAGATTGCAACACCCAGGATTTATTGGAAGCTGCCATTGTTCAAAAGCGGCGACTGTCCATAACCTGTGAAAACACTGTCGGTCAACACATGACTTATGACAAGGTGCTACCGATTGACATTCGAAGCAGTCATGGCATTGAACAGCTCACTATTTTAACCACTGATAATGAAGGAGGGATACTTAAGCTGGCCATTAATACCAGCCAAATTATTGCATTTTCCGCCTTGGACTCACTCAAACCAGTGATTGAATTTACCATCAAAGCAAAACTCTAAAACGGTCTATTTAGATTCCTTTTTGAAACTTCGCCGATGGTTCAGTTTTCAACTCTTGCAAGAACTCAGGTAATTCTTTTTCAGATTGGTATTTGGGCCTTTTTAGCATGCTTGGTAACTGTAACAATGTTCGGTATATCGCACGGCTGTTATAACTATTGGCCCCTAATTTAATTGACACATTCGGATCAATATAAAAACTATGTTCTATCGTTAATTCGTTGTTATCCAAAGAAGTCAGTAACCATTGAGCCTGCATTTTATGGATTAACACGTTATTTTTATTTAGCTGCTTACCAGGCTGGTTCTCAACGGTAATTACCCATTGTTCAGATTCATGCAAATAATCCACTCTCGAGAACAACACCACTTCACGATTTTTGAAAAACGGTGGTCCTTCAAACTCCAGATAAATGGAATCATCGCTTTGTCGCTCACCCCCGATACAACCAAAAATCCATTCCCCGCAGGCAGCAAAGTCATTAAGTAAGGCAAAAACCATTGCTGGTTTGGCCTTAACGGTGATTACACCTTTGGTATGTTTAAAAGGCAAACCAGGCTGCTGCTGTTGATAAATTTTTATGCCATTTTTATTGGTGACCATTTGCCACGAGTCTGCAGCCACAACCTCCAGCGATACAGCACAGATAAAAAAGCACAGAATTTGTTTAAAACCATCCATGACCATACATTTAATCATACAATACCACCATGGATGAACAAAAAATCATAGGCATAGCCGGTAATATTGGCGCAGGAAAAACCTCGTTGGTTGAATTTCTGACCAACACCTATCAGATCACACCGTTTTATGAACCCAATGACAACAACCCTTACCTCGATGATTTTTACCAAGACATGAAACAATGGGCCTTTCATTCGCAACTGTATTTCTTGGCATCCAAATTTAAAATTCATCAACAATTAGAACAAACCCCGGGGGTGGTCATACAAGATCGCACCATTTTCGAAGATGTTGAAATTTTTGCCACCGCCTTGCAACAAACCCGTAAAATCAATCAACGTGACTGGCAAACCTACCAAAGTTTTTATGACAGCATCAAAAGTGCCATCAAACCACCAGACCTGATGATATACCTCAAATGCTCCATTCGCACCACTCGCAAAAGAATCAAACTGCGCGGTCGTCAAATGGAACAAAATATGCCACTGGCTTATCTCAAAAGGTTAGAAAACTTATACCAAAACTGGATTGCTGGCTATGACAAAAGTAAACTGTTGGTCATCGAAACCGACCACCTCGATTACGTTAATGACTTGATTGACCAAATTGAACTGATGCAAAGTATTGAAGCATTGTTACCACAAAATTTAGCGCGAACATAACCCAATGAATCAATTATTCACATATTTCAAAGGCATGCTGATGGGCATTGCAGATTTAGTGCCTGGAGTTTCCGGTGGCACCATTGCTTTAATCACTGGTATTTATGAACGTCTGATTAATGCCATTGCCTCTGCCAACATGAACACCTTTAAACTGTTGTTCAAAGGTCAAATTGGACAAGCATGGCGGCAAATTGATGGTTGGTTTCTGATCGCTGTATTTGCTGGCATATTGACCTCGGTATTTTTGTTTGCCAGTCTGTTGAAAATGCTTTTTGCCAATTACCCAGTGCCAACCTGGTCATTTTTCTTTGGGTTAATTATCGCTTCTGCCTTGTTATTACTGAAAAAAAATTGGGTGGCAAAACCACTTATCTGGCTATTTCTACTGTTTGGTGCTGGTTTGGGTTATGTACTATCCACTCAAAGCTTGGGCTATTTACCTGATGGCCAAATTGGCATACTGATCGCTGGCACAATTGCCATCAGCGCCATGATTTTACCCGGCATTTCTGGATCACTGATATTAATTCTCTTGGGCAAATATCAAACTGTTTTGAATGCAGTACACGACCGTGATTGGTTTACTCTGATAGTTTTTGCAGCAGGTTGTGTGATTGGCCTAATGGTATTTTCAAGAATCCTTAAATGGCTGCTCAAACATCACCATAATGCGACCCTTTACACCTTGATTGGCCTGATGCTGGGCACTTTGTTTAAGGTTTGGCCTTGGAAATCTGCAGAGATCAACATACTGCCTGTCAATCACCCTGAACCACAATTGCTTTTTTCAGTGGTATTGATGTTCATCGCCTCTATCTTTGTTTGGTTATTATTCAAATTGGATAAAAAAAGCTGATGTTTCTATTAAAAAATTACACTTGACATCTTTTAGACTACAATTGTAAACTTTGTGCAATTTATTAAGTTTACAACTGTATGAAAATTGCCAGTACAGAATTAACCGTTCTTCATATTTTATGGAATGAATCTCCTTTGACCATTGGTCAAATCATCGCCAGAGTACAACCCGACACAGGCTGGCATGAAAACACCATAAAAACGCTGGTAGGGCGCCTGTTTAAAAAAGACCTGATCAGCAGGAAGAAGGATGGAAAACAATTCTTTTATTCACCGTTAATTGAAAAAAATGTTGTTATTAGCGATGCTTCGGAAAGCCTGTTAAGTCGTTTTTTTGGTGGAAAACTATCCCCCCTGGTTGCTCATTTTGCCAAAGCAAAAAAGCTCTCAGCCAAAGAAATTGCTGAGATTGAAGCCATTTTGAATGAGATGAAAAATGATTGACTGGTTGTTTCAAGCCACCATTGAAACCAGTTTGGTTATCGTTTTGGTACTGCTGATTCGCAATCCTTTCAGACGACTATTTGGTGCGCATATAGCCTATGCTTTATGGGTTTTACCCTTGCTCAAGTTACTTCTCCCTATTCAGTTAGAAAGGCCAGCAGTGATCACACGTTATGTGAAATTGCCCAACACTCATGATTTGTTACCCGTTTACTCAAGTCCATCCACTGTCAATAATCAAGACATTCAATTGATTTTCTGGCTTTGGCTGATAGGACTCTTGTTATTCAGCCTGATAAGGTTAATTAATGGAATTAAGTTCAACCGATTACTCAAAACGAATTCGCATAAAATCACACTTAATTTTGATTCAAAAATACCAATCAAAAGCTGTAGTTGGATTACTGGACCAATCATAAGTGGCTTGTTTAAACCCGCCGTGTATTTGCCGATTGATTTTGAAAATTGTTATAACACCCTACAACAAAAATTAATCATTAGGCATGAACTGATGCATGCCAAACGTCTTGATTTATGGACTCAGCTTGGCTTTGAATTATTCAGGCTATG
>JAGRJR010000053.1 GCA_020442635.1 Lysobacterales bacterium | reverse complement strand
AAATTTAAAATTTTGGCTTTGCATTAAAAATTTATCTGGTTATAATATGCCGCCTTTGCAGCAGATTGTTCTGCTTTGAAGACAGAGTATTACTCGCGAATTGGGATGTCGCCAAGTGGCTAAGGCACCAGGTTTTGATCCTGGCATTCGCAGGTTCGAGTCCTGCCATCCCAGCCATATTTTTGTGATGCCTGCGCCTAGCGCGGGCATACTTATATCTGAGGCTGTAAAATGTTCGATCGTGGAATCAGGTTGTTTTCCGGTAATGCTAATCCAGCACTGGGACAAAAAATTGCCGATAACTTAGGAGTGCCCTTGGGTCGTGCCAAAGTGGGCCGTTTTAGTGATGGTGAAGTTTCTGTAGAGATCAGAGACAATGTCCGCGGACAAGACATCTTCTTGATTCAACCGACCTGTCGTCCAACTGCTGATAATTTCATGGAGTTGGTTGTCATGGTAGACGCATTGAAACGTTCTTCAGCGCGTTCAGTCACCGCAGTGATTCCATATTTTGGCTATGCCAGGCAGGACAGAAGGCCACGTTCTTCCAGGGTGCCAATTACTGCTAAAGTAGCAGCAAAATTGATTGCAGCGGTTGGAGTGGATCGGGTGTTAACTGTAGATTTGCATGCAGATCAGATTCAGGGTTTTTTTGATATCCCTGTGGACAATGTATATGCATCGCCCTTGACACTGGCTGATATGTGGCAGCGGTTTGACAGCAAGGATGTAACCATCGTATCACCAGATATCGGTGGTGTGGTAAGAGCCAGAGCCATCGCCAAAAGATTGGGGTGCGAACTGGCCATTATAGATAAAAGACGTCCCAAGCCTAATATGGCTAAGGTAATGAACATCATCGGTGAAGTCAAAGACCAAATTTGTATTTTGGTTGATGACATGATTGACACTGCTGGTACCTTATGTGCTGCTTCGACAGCGCTCAAAGATTGGGGTGCAAAGGAAGTTCATGCTTACTGTGTGCATCCCGTGTTGTCAGGTGATGCAATTAAGAACATAGAGGCTTCTGGATTAACTGAATTGGTGGTAACTGACACCATACCGTTACAGCAAGAAGCTTTAAATTGTAAGAAAATCCGTCAATTGTCAGTTGCCGAAATGTTGGGCGAGACAATCAGGCGAATTGCTAACAGAGAGTCTGTTAGTTCTATGTACATCGATTGATTTAATCGATGATTTTATACCCTGGTCGCAAGGGTATTTTATTAATTAGGAAATTATTATGGCTATATTTAAAGTAGATGCAGAAATCCGCGAGGATGTAGGGAAAGGTGCGAGCCGCCGCTTACGTCATGAAGGATTGGTTCCTGTCGTGCTGTATGGTGGTGACAGAGATCCCAGAAATTTAACCTTAAATCACAACAAAGTTTTGCGTTTGATTGAAGATGAAGCTTTCTTTTCAAGTATCATTGAATTTTCTGCCGATGGTGGCAAGAAACAAAAAGTGGTTCTGAAAGATATGCAAAGACACCCATCCAAACCTGTTATTATGCACATGGACTTCATGCGTGTAGATGACAAGCATGAAATTGTGATGCATGTACCTTTACACTTTGAAGGTGGTGAGAGTTCACCTGCTGGTAAATCTTCTCGCGTGATGATTGACTATCAAATCAATGAAGTTGAAATCACCTGTTTCCCGAAAGATTTGCCTGAATTTATCAGTGTTGATGTATCTGAGTTCAAAAAAGGTGATAACCTTCATTTAAGTGATTTGAAATTGCCTAAAGGTGTTACTTTGGTTGCCTTCACCCATGGTGATGACCATGCACATGATGCGGTTGTTGTTTCAACTTCTGCAATTGGTCAAGCATCAACTGATGATGCTGACGAAGAAGGTGCTGAGGCTTAAGATGATTAATTCAGCCAGCAGGCTGATATAAGAAAGCCAAATACATATTGTGATATAGTTTAAAGGGAGGCGAGCTTTTGCTTCCCTTTTTTATTTAATGCCCATGAAAATTCAAGCCATAATAGGTCTCGGAAATCCAGGAGAAAAATACCAACATACTCGTCATAATGCAGGCTTTTGGTATGCTGACTCGCTGGCAAAATTTCACAACTGTCAATTTAAAATTGATAAAAAATTTAAAGCAGAAGTGGGCATAATCAATCACATGGGTAAAAAGATCTGGTTGGTCAAACCTCAGACTTTCATGAATTGTTCAGGACAGACTGTCATACCATTTGTAAACTTTTACCGTATTCCAACGGATGAAGTCCTGGTGGCTTATGACGAGTTGGATTTGCCGGTTGGAATCGCTAAACTCAAAAGAAATGGCGGCCATGGTGGTCATAATGGTTTACGCGACATTATTCCTGGATTGGGTGCTGATTTCAAACGATTACGCATAGGTATAGGTCATCCCGGAGATAAAAGCAAAGTAACGCCTTGGGTGTTAGGTAGGCCGAGCCTTAATGATGCCATTGCTATAGATCGCTGCATTGAAAAATGCATAGGTGTTACTGATGACCTGTTCAAAGGTGATTGGGACAAAGCCATGAAGAATCTTCACACAGCTGATTGAGTTAAATATGTTCTGACCAATACATCAAAACTGATTTGATCAACCAAAAAAGCATCGTGACCTTGAATTGAGTCGGTAATGACCAATTCACTTTGGGCTCCGATCTCAAGTAAGTGATGGTGTAATTCCCTTTGTAACATCACAGGGAACAACAAATCTGTTTCTGCCCCTATCACCAATGCACTGACAAGCTTGACCGACTTAAGCGGATTGGTGCCTCTGGGCTTGGCATAGGCGTGGGCATCAAACCAATCCATTGCTCTTGATAAATACAAATAACTGATGGGGTCAAATTGGTGAACGAACTGATTGGCATGATGTTCGAGATAGCCTTCCACCGGAAACTCAATACCAAACGGGTGTTCTGGTACTTTTTTGAGCGAACGGGGAAAACGCTCGTTCCATTCAATCGCTGAACGGTAACTCAGCATACCAATTTTACGGGCAAACTTCATCCCTTCCTCGGGCCAGCTGTTGTGAGAATAAAAGCCCATATTAAAATTTTCGTCTTTTAAAATCGCCTCCCTTTGTAATGAACGAATGGCTGTACTGAAAGGGGGAGAAGCCATGCCCGAAGCAATGTGAATCAAGTGCCTGGCATAATCGGGATGGTTGAGTAATAAGGCCAAAGCTGTCATGCCGCCCATTGAAGGACCGATCACACCGTGTAATTGTTTAATGCCAAGCGACTGGCACAATAACACTGCCGTATTGGCAATGTCTTCAAGGCACAAATCCGGAAAGTCAAACCGATAGGCCTGTCCTGTTTTAGGATTGGGAGAACAAGGACCAGTCGAACCTTTACAACTGCCCAGCGAGCTGGCGCAAATAACGTACCATTGATCGGTATCAATCGCTTTACCAGAGCCCACCATATATTCCCACCAACCAGCGGTATCACTTTCAGAGTGACGTGCTGCATGAGAATCCGCCGAAAGCCCAGTCAGGATTAATAAAGCATTGGAGCCATCTTGATTTAATTCACCCCAAGTCTCATAGGCCAAAATGCCACCATCAATTTGACCACCGCGATGAAATTGATAGGAATCAGGTATGGAATAAATTTTTAGATATCTGGCCACAGTTTGATTTGAGTTCTAACAGCAAACGGCCCAACAAAAGTGCCAGGCCGTTTGCTATTGTAACAAAGAGGCTTGTCGATAAGAAGCCTCTTTTATCTGCTTAAGTGGTATTCCTAAAACGTCTGACGTAAATGGCCAATGCTATGGTTATAGTTGCGAAAACCAAGCCATAATACATGTCGCTTTGGTTCAACCCGCGTAGCATGGACTGAATCAATTCAACACCTGTATGATCGGTAGGGTCAAATCCAAAGTTTTCAGCATTGGTATCCATTCCAGAAGTGAACGGAACAGTGGACTTGCCCAATAAAAAGGCCAGGGTTTTAAAAACACCGATTTTTAATAAATTGTAATTAAAAATAGCGTTGTACCAATACCATACCAAACCAACCATCAAAGGTACAAAAACAGCCAACATAAAAGGTCGGCGTTTGGAGTAAGATGACGCAAATAACAACCAACCGTATATTGGTAATGCCCATAATGCCTGAATCAAACAACCTACAACAAAAGCCCCCCAATTATTAATAAACTCAATGTTTGACCACAGCACAGTAAATGGATTGGCACCATTGAGTAGAAATATCACGGAAAACACGATGAAAAATGCCAAGTGACTAATGATAAGACCAAAGGTGAATAATAAAGGAGCAACGAGAGTTGCTGTGACAAGCTTTGAAAGCACAGTTTGCGTATCTGAAACAGGAAGTGATTTCCAGAATAGAATACTGCCATCTTTTCGGTCATCGTATAGACTTCCGAGCAAAAAGAAAAATAGGACTACAAATAAAACAAATTGATACAAGGAGGCTGTGGCAAGCATAAAAACATCAATAACATTGCTGACATCATCAGCATTAAATGATTCCAATGCTTTCCCACTTAACTCAATGCTTTGTCCGTTGGTCAATACTTGATCAAATCGTTCTGTTGTTAAATATCCCAGGATTAAGAAAACTACAATAACAATACCAATGATCAAAGGGGTCTTCAAAAACGCACCGCGATGTTCCCAATATTCTCTTTCCAACAATGCTTTGAACGTATTCATGCTTGTTCCTCCTGCATCAAAGCCACAAACAGATCAGACACGGAAGGTCTTTGCACTTCCCCTAGAGTTTCAATCACATCGCGTGAGGTTGAGTTAAATAGCATGATATGTTTCCCGAATACTTTTCTCATGGTTAAGGGTTTATGAGATAACGCTTCTTCATAATGCTCTTGGCCGACCATTACCTCAAAATAGGAACTGGTCAACTCATCCATGTTAGCATCAAGCACAATTTCTCCTTCGCGAATGAATACCACATCAGTTAATATATGTTCAATTTCTTCCACCTGATGGGTGGTGATGATGATGGTTCGCTCATTGTCAAAATAATCATTCAACAAGTTGTCATAAAATTGTTTTCTGAACAGAATATCCAGCCCAAGAGTAGGTTCATCAAGAACCAGTAATTTGGCATTGATCGACATCACGATGGCTAAATGTAATTGTGCAGTCATACCTTTAGAGAGTTCCTTGACTTTGTGATCCATTTTAATTTTGGTTCGGCTTAAAAACTGCTTGGCTTGTTCGATTGAAAAATTGGGATGAGTTTGTTCAGTGAACTTTAAAACCTGAGATACTTTAATCCATTTGGGCAATACAGCCACATCGGCGATAAAACAAATCTCTTTCATTAAGTCTGCACGTTTTCGAAAAGGATCAATTCCCAAAACTTTCAGTTCTCCGTCACAAGAATCCAACCCCAAGACAGATTTCAATAAAGTGGTTTTGCCTGCCCCATTTGGTCCGATTAAACCGACTATCTTGCCTTTATCAATGTTGATATTGACATTTTTCAGGGCTTGAAAATTACCAAACTTTTTATTGACGTTTTGCGCCGATAAGATATGACTCATTGATTTCTCCCGATCTCTTTTAACGAGTTGATAAGTTGTGTTGTGTCTAAGTTCAAATGTTGAATTTTGGTTAGTATTTTAGGCCAATCTTCATTGATAAACTGTTCATTTTCATTGGCCTGTAATTTATGTTGTGCTCCCATTTGCACAAACATTCCCAGACCACGCTTTTTTTCAACCAGCTCTTCATCTACCAGGATTTGGTAGGACTTGGAGACAGTTATGGGGTTGACCTGATATTCTATAGCCACTTGCCTGACTGATGGCAGTGCCTCACCCTCTGCAATGTCTCCAGATAAAATCATGTCTTTGATTTGATCCTTAAGTTGCAGATAAATGGGTTCTTTATCATTCCACTGAAAGCTCATATCAATCATTCACCTTGGGTATCAAAAGTTGTAAAGTATGACTCACAATCATGTGAGTTTTCCTGGTGTCATCGGTTATCTTGAGGACGGTATTACTGGCTGGTTTTTGAGCCATATCGTTGCTTGGGGTTATGGCATAACCAAATGCCAAAGTTGTTACCAGCGATATAAACAAGATGGCAGCGGCAATTAAATTTTTCACAAACTGTTGCATACATATATTTCCAAAGAGGATTTACTGTATTACTATACTACAACACCAGCATGATTTCTTATGCCATTAGTCATAACCGCATTTTTATAGGGGGCTATCTATAGATGCCAGGAGCTCCAGGTGTCTGGTAGACAACAGCTTTTTTAATGATATGTTCTTTTCTGAAATTGGAAGAAAACAAAAAGCAGTCCAAAACATAAGGCAAGTTTGAGTGGGTTTGGGGATCAAGCGTCAATTGATTGAGTGATATTTCAGAGGTAATGGTTTCAGTGGCGTAATTGGTGAGATCCGGCAAGTTTATGGCTGTGACTTTCAGTGGGCTGAAATCCTTTAGTGCCAGCTGACAACTGAGTTGATTGCCTTCTCTTGCCGTGCTGTTGCGATGTGAAACACGTAGTTTTAATTTGTTTTGGTTAAAATCCAGAGCAATGATTTCTATCAAGCTGGGTAAGTTTTGTAATTCTTTTCGGGGTACAGAAGAGCCACAAGCGGCTAATAAGGTCAGGCAAATGACAATCGTAAAGATTATTGAGTATTTTATTTTCATATTAATGTTGTAGTTTGGGGTCTAGAGCATCTTGTAATGCGTCTGCAAAAAAATTAAAAGCAATGACCAGTATAAACAACAAACCGGAGGCCACCAAAAAATTATTGAAATAACCGGCTTGTATATCGTTAGTGGATTCAGCAATCATTAAACCCCAACTGATGCCTTCTTTAACACCGAGGCCAAGAAAGCTCAAAATGACTTCGGTTTTAATGGCAGCAACAAAAGTGATGGTGGCTTGAATAATCAATAAATGATTGGTGTTGGGGATGATGTGCTTGAACAAGATCAATGCTTGCCGTTGTCCCAGGGCTTGTGCAGATTCTACAAATTCCATGTGTTTAAGCCGCATCACTTCGGCACGAACGATTCTGGCTGTTTCGGTCCAAAACACCAAAATCATCGCCAAATGCATCGCAAATATCCATTCACTCATGGCATAAGCTATGGCAGCCACGAATAAATAAAATGGAATGGAATCCAGTACACCCATAACCCATAATATGACAGAATCAATCCAGGTATTGTGTTTGAAACCAGCAAGTGAGCCGGTTAGAGTGCCCAATAAAGTGGCACAAATCGCTACCAGCAAGCCAACTTCAAAAGCAACTTTGGTGGCATATATACCACGGTTAGCAATGTCTTGGCCAATGGCGTTGGTGCCAAACCAGTGTGTAACGGAAGCGGGTTGATGAAAAGCATGGCTGGTTTGGCTCCAGTTTGTACCCCATAAGCCAAACCAGACGCCCAAAGTAAGCACGAAATAAATTGACACCACAAATAGGCCAATCATGCCCCAGCGGTCGGTTTTAAAACGATACCAGGCTCGGCTTGAAGGGCTTTGTGGCGATTGAGCGATTCCAGTAATATATAAAGGTTGAGTCATGCCGCTTGCCTCGAATCAATGCGTGGGTCAAACACCCTGTATATGATTTCCGCTATCAACAAGACCAGTACAAAAAGCACTGAAGTCAGCCCGATGACAGCTTTGAGAACCGCTTGATCACCGGCAATGATGGCATCATAGGTAATTTGTCCGACACCAGGTATGCCAAAATAGCTTTCTATCAACAATGAGCCACTAATGATAATTAAAGGAATAGAAAACATCACTCTGGTAATGATCGGTATCATGGCATTTTTAAGCATGAATTGATAGGTTATTCGAGTTGTTGAATGCCCACTGGCTCGGGCTGTGGTGATGTAATCTTTGTTCATTTCTTCTACCAGTACTGCTCGATAAAAGCGGGTGTTGTAGCCGAGCGAAACAAATAAAGTGGCAAGTGTTGGAACGGAAACGTGATAAAGGTATTGCCATAAGCTGAAATGGCCTTCTTGACTGGTCAGATTCCAACCTCGCACTGGGAACCAGTCAAGTCCATAGCTGGATGAAAAAATGATTTGAAAGGCAATGATAACTACCAAAAAAGAGACACTCATACCAATGACCGCAAAAGTCATGATGGTCTTATCAGGCCAGAGTCCGCGGTATTGAGTGGCTTTCAATGCCAATATGATTGCAAGTACATTTCCCAAAATAAAACCTGGTAACATCAGTAACAGCGAAACTGGAATGGCTTGCGTCAACATATCAATAACCGGCTGGTCTTTCATCATCGACATGCCAAAATCAAAGGTCAATAACTCTCTGAGGTAATTAAGATAACGCCAGATGAAAGGCTGGTCGTAACCCAATATGGTTCGGATGTTATCAATGTCCTGCTGGCTTGGATTTTTACCAAGTAATTCATAGGTTAGATCAGGCCCAAAATATACCATCAACAAAAAAGCCAGTAACGTCACCCCTAAAAGTAAAGGAATGGCGCCTATCAGTTTTTTAATAACAAATGGCCAGATATTCATTCTGGAATGATGTCCACATAGCGCAAATGAAAACCGCCTACAATTTCTCTGTCTGGAAAGGTGATGACATTTTTATGCCAGAGGTGGATTTTATTTCTTGATAAGCCTGATATTACCACACAATCATCAACAACCATTTGATTCATTTCTCGGTATAAAGCCGTTCTTTCTGTGGAGGGTTGTAAAATTCGGCTTTGTTCAAATAGAGCATCAAATTTTGGATTGTGGTAATTAAAGTTATTTTGTCCCGGTGTTTCATTGGGACCATAAAATAACTGCAGGGTGTTTTCGGCATCTGGGTAATCAAGAGTCCAACCCATAAAAAAGAAAGGTGCCTGACGATTTTTTACCGCTTTATTGAACTGTCCGAAATTGGGATAGGGTTGGTATTTTATTTTGTTAGCTGGATAACCAATGGCATGCATGAAACCCCGCATTTGTTCAAAGAATTGTTTTTGTAGCACACTGCCTGACACATGGTATTCAAACAGGGGTAAATTATCAGCAGTCCAGCCGTAATCACTGAGTAATGTTCTGGCGGCTTCGATGTCCACTTCGACTGAGTCAATACTCATAGCTGGGTCAAATTCTGGGACACTGGGTGGAATGATCCCTGGAAACACTTGACCAAGACCGAAGTAAAAAGCCCGGTTCTTTTGGGACCAGTTATGGGCTTTGCGAATAGCACAACGCAAAGCGTGGTTCTTTTGGTTTTGCACCTCATCACCACTGATACCGAAATCTGGGTCTTGCATATTGAAACCATGGTAAACGAAACCAGCTTCCAGACCATAGGTGTAGTGATATTGATCAGTGATTTGAGGATGCAATTGCAAGGGTTCTTGCTGTAATATGACGGCACTCTGTTTGTCTTTCGGCACAGTTGTGTAATGGATTTCATTGCCTTTGGTGAATGAGTGCCACCGTGAGGAGGTTTCCTTGATGAAATGTACTTCGAGTTCATCAATAAAAGGAGGCGCCTTGCCAGATAATTTTTGAATACCATATTTGCTGTGTAGCTCAGGGTCGTAACCTTCATATGCAAGATCTAATGGTTCTGCTCTAAAGTTCGGATTTTTGGCCAAATAAGCGGTGTCTGAGTTAAATGAGGTGAGTTTAAAAGGACCCGAACCAACAGGTTTTGAGCCAAATTCCTGGCCAAGATGTTCAACCACTTCTCGTGGCGTAATGGCTGAAAAGCCCATGGCCAACGTGTAAGTCAATTGTGGATAAGGTTCTGTCAATTTAATCTGAATGGTGTAATCATCCAATGCCAACAATCCGGGAATTAGAGCATCATAATCTGCTCCAGCTTCACGCCAGTCATCAATGCCCACAATTTTACCTTGCCATAGCCAAGCGCCAGTTCCTCCATTATTTGGGTCAAAAGATCTCATGATTGAATAAACAAAATCCTGAGCCTTGACTTCGCGACCTTGGCCATTGGTAAAAGCAAGGTGGTCAGTAAATCGAACTTCCGGTTTAATTTTAATGGTATAAACAAGACCATTCTCACTGATGCTTGGCATATCAACCGCTAAATTAGGTTTCAGTGCATAAGGTCTCTCCAAGTATTTATACGCATATAAGGTATCAAAAATATTAACCACCAACAAGTTACTGTAAACCGTGGAAGCCTTTATTGGATCAAGACTATTGGGTCGATCATCCTCAGAATGTCGGTAGACTTTTTTTTCTGAATGGCGTAGAGTTTGTGTTGATTCCGTGCTTTCTTGTTGGCAAGCTGATAACAGCAAAACCAGCAGTAAAGTCAGTGTAAGTTTTGTACGCATCAATCAAGCATTCTGAAATTCAGTGGAAAGATTATACCGTTTCATTTCAATATGGTAAACTGAAGTGATGAGAGAAGATTCCAACAGATTTAATAGTTTTGCTGAATTTTATCCCTTTTATTTGGGAGAACATCAAAATACAACCTGCCGTCGATTGCATGTCATCGGTTCTTTACTTGTATTAATCGTATTGTCTTATGCGGTTTTTTATCAACATTGGAAACTCCTTTGGTTATTGCCAATTATTGGATATGGTTTTGCCTGGTTGGGACACTTCTTTTTTGAAAAGAACAGACCTGCCACTTTTAAGTACCCACTTTACAGTTTATTGGGTGATTGGGTGATGTTTTGGCATGTTATCATAGGAAAAATCAGGTTTTAAAAGTTCCCCAAGTAATGCGGATGTGGCCGGATAAGTCTTTGGCCGATAATATTTCTGAAAAATTATTTTGCAACAAGATATCGGCCACGGCTTGATGCTGCTGCCAGCCGTGTTCAAACAATAAAATTCCATCAGGTTTTAGATGTTTTTTAGCGGAAGCACAAATGGCTTGATAGTCTGCAAGCCCATTGTTGTTTGCAACTAAAGCGGTGATTGGCTCTTATTTTAAGTTTGCCAAGTGTTCATCATCTGCTGCAATGTAGGGTGGGTTGCTGACGATCAGGTCAAAATCCTTGTCATCAATATTTGTGAACCAATCGGATTGTATGAAATCGACATGATAGATGTGGTTTATTTTTGCATTTTCCCTGGCAACAGACAACGCATCTTTAGAAATATCGGAGGCGGTGATCTTGGCTTTTGGAAATAAGGTTGCTAATGCCAGCGCTATGGCGCCGCTTCCGGTTCCAAGATCTAAAATTTTTTTAGGTAGGTTTACTGATTGTTGAACTGTTTCTATGATGAGTTCAGTTTCTGGTCTGGGTATCAGTGTATGCTCATTGACTTTAAGTTTAAGTGTCCAGAACGCTTTTTCACGCGTAATATAAGCCAGTGGTTTACCCGCTTTGATCTCATCAGCCCATTGGTTCAATTGGTTAAGTTGAGCTTGGTCAAGTGTTTGATTAGAATTTGCAAATAGCCAGGCAGTGTTTTTTTTGAATAAATGACACACCAATAACCTGAAGTCATTGGTGCCTATTTTCTCATTAAAAATGTTGGCTTGGCTATGTAGCCATTCCAGAATAGTCAATGTCTTTTATGCTTAGCCGAAATTACCGCCAAAAAGTTCGTCTTGAGCTTTGTCGCCACCATCAAAGCTTCCGTTACTTAATACATCACTTTGACCTTCAAATGGTACACCGAGAATCACATCATTGGCATAATTATTTTGTACGGGAATCATTGTTTCATGATTCTGTCTAAATTCGGGCATGGCAACCACAAAAGCAACGGCAAATGCGGCGGTTGCTACAGCAGTTTTAAAAGGGCTTTTCCTGCCTAACAAGCTGAACCAAGATTGCTGTGATTGTTTGATTGAATCGGCAACAACAGCAGACCATTGTTTATAGGCAAAAGCCATCTTGGCACCTTGAGCACTGTTAAAATCATTCAATATTTCTTCCGCATGAGATAACCGAGTTGCAGAAGCAGGAATCGCGCCAAGACAGTCGCCACAAGTGGCTTCAGTCTGATTAGTTCTGGTGTTGGTTTGAAAAATTTCAGCCAATTGTTGTTCAGTTAATTTCATAGTCAATATTCATCGATTTCAGTTTGTCTTTCAAAGCTGTCATAGATCTTTTAGAAAGGTTTTCAGCTTTATAAAAGGACCATCCGGTTAATTCAGCCATTTCGGCTACTGAATAGCCTTGTAGTCTCATCTTCACAGCAACTCTACGGCTTTCTGGCAATGATTCAATCGCTTCCAAAATTCTTTCCCGTGTTTCCTGGTCTATCAGTTGTTGATCGGGCTCGGTATCTTGACTGATTAAATCTGCCTGATAATGTTGCTCATTGTCCTGTTGTTCGGGAAGAGGTACATCTTGCAGATGACGGTTCTGCTTCCTGGCCAAGTCAACGATAACATTTGCCGTGATTCTGTATATATAAGACGAAAGGTTTTCAATTTCCCGGTCACTTTCGAGAATTTTTAATATGCGAATGGAAACTTCCTGGAAGACATCGTCAGCAGTGATGCCGGAAACCTGTATGTTTTTACTGTAAACAGCTTTTTCTATCAGGTGCTGGTGTTGGAGAAACAAGGCTTCCAGTTTATGTTTTTTCATGCGCTCACCAGGTTTCCAAGAATGATAAAATGACACCTTTGGTGTTCTGTAAACCATGTTTCTTGGCATACTGAATGGCAGTGAAACCATCGTGGTTGACTATTTTGGGATTAACGCCTGATTTAAGCATTTCATTGGCGATATTGGCCAATTGTACGTCATCAGCTTTGTAGTTCTTTGTTGTACTTGCGCCACAAAGTAAATGCAGACAGGTGTTGCCTTGTGAGTTGGTTCGATTAATGTCTAACCCAAATTGTATGACTGTCCGCATGGTGTTTTTAGCCTTGGCAGTATTGCTGTAATATTCTGCTGCCATGGCAATATGATGAAATAAATTCATGCCATATGCATCAAGTGTGTCAACACTGGCGCCGGCTTCCAGTAACATAGTTACACAGCTTTCATTCCATTGTGAGGCAGCCAGGGAAATGTACGGGTATCCTCCAGGCCCCGTTTTATCTGCTTTAGCGCCATGTTGCAGTAATAAGCCCACCACTGATCTTGAATTACTGATGATGGCGCTGGACATCGCGGTACTGCCATTTTCTGATCGATGTTCAATAGCTGCCCCATTTTGAATCAGGTAGGAAGCCACAGCCCGCATACCTCGTCCCGCAGCATGAATCAAGGCGGTACAACCTTTTTGATCAATCTGATTGATATCATTACCTAGAACCCTTAGTTTATTCAATCTACCAAGGTTTCCTTCTGTGACTGCCTGAAACCAGGCTTCACTCTCTGGATTTGAAGGTTTTACCTGTTTTATCTTTATCTGATGATCAACTTTATTTGTTTTTTCTTCGAGAGGTTCAGTGACAAACAAAGGTAACTCCATTTGTTTGTCAGCTTCGATTTTTGCTGTAAATAATTTGAAAACCTGTGGGTGCTTCCGCTCAGCAATGGTGAAGGCTGACTTACCCTCTTTATTTTTGTGACAACAATCAACTCCTTGTTCCAGTAAAGTTTTTACTAATTTGATGTTGGGGTTTTTATGCAGCGAAGCCAATAACAGGGCGTTATCACCATGATGGTTAAGGTGATGCACATCAATTTCTTGTTTTATCAGTATGTCAAGGATGCCGGTTGATTGACTTAATACCGCATCAAGATAAGCTGTCATGCCACCATTATCCTCTTGAGCCAGAACATTACAGTCATTCAGTAAAAAACGTACTTTCTTTTCATGACCTAATAAACAGGCAGTCATCAAGGCAGTCCTGCCTTTATGATTAATGACATCCAAATTGCCGGTATGTGCAAAAACCAACTCCATGCCAGCGGTAATGTCCTTACGGTATTGAGTGGCAGCTATCAAAGGCGGATGTTCGTTTTTGGTTGGAATCGTATTGTTTTGTAACAGAAATTTGGCAATTTTCCAACGGCCATTACGTAAAGCAGTATTCAGCGGTAAAAAGTCAGGATGGTTCACATCTTCCAATGCAAGACCTTGATCTAATAAAGTCTGCAATTGATCAAGCTGACCAGTACGACAATATTGCAGAATTTTTTTTGCAGAATCTGAAAGTGGTTGGTTCACTCGCTTAAATCCATTGGATACCTGTGCAATGGTTGTGGGACCAAAAGGTGGTTACCTAAAAGTCAACTTGGCCGACAACCCCGTAGTTTTGTTGCGTTTAATTTCAATGTTCCAATTATACAGGTCGCATAAGCGTTTGACGATAGCTAATCCCAAGCCTGATCCTTTACTGTTAGATTTACCGGCACGATAGTGACGATCAAACAGTTTGGGTAATTCTGATTCTGTTACGCCAATACCTTCATCTTCAACAATGATATGGTCTTTGTTCAGGATGATATTTACTGTACCTTCAGTGGTGTATTTGATGGCATTGCCTATGAGGTTGCTTAAAACCACAGAAACCACTGATTCAGGGGCTTTAACTTGCAACCAATCATTTTCAGTAATCTTGGTCTTTACAGGTTTAAGCTTCAAGGTAGGAGCGAATCCGTCTATGATGTCTCTGATAATGAGTCCGGGTTGAGTTCTTTCATGGCCTTGTTGTTCTTTCCTTTCCTCGCGGGCCAATAACAACAAGGTTTCGGTTAATTCGGTGGATTGTTTAGTGGCTCTTTCAATTCGATTAATGCGGTCCAGCTCCTTTGGCGTGATATTAGGGTTGGATTTAATTAACTCAACAGTGCTTCTAATTACGGTCAAAGGTGTCCTTAATTCATGACTGACGTCGGCATTGAATTCTTTATCACGAATCACATAGTCAGTTAAGCGTTGTGCATAAGCATCCAAAGCAGTGGCAATTTTACCCACTTCATCTTCATGAAAGTGTGGTGCCAATGGTTCAATGTGCGTGTCTACTGTCAGATTTTCCAGTCTTGATGCCAGTTTGCTCAAGGGTTTTAATGCCTTTTTTGAGACATAAATTGCCAAAATATAAGCCAATAATAAAAACACCAGGAACATAGCAGTAAAAGCCCACAATAATGTTTGGTTGTTTTGTTCCATGTGACTGATGTCGTATTTGATGTACCCCCAAACGGGTTGATCATTCACTTTGTATGATTTGTTTACCGAAACAATGAAGGTTTTGTCATTTTCTTTAAGTATATGTGTACCTTCTTCAAGTTCTGCATAATGCAAGGGCAGGTCAAGGTGAAAATTATCCGGCGTGGTAATGATGCCTACCACATTGCTGGACATCGGTTCCTCCCTAATCACATTGGGATTTCCGCTCACGCGCTGCATGTACGCATCCAAATCTTCCTGAATGGTTTGCGCGATCAAGTCAGTTTGCAAACTTTGTCTTAAGGTCAGTGAACTGATGGCAAAAACAGTGGTTAATAAGGTGCTAAAAGCCAGAAATCCAATGATTATCCGGCTTTTTATACTACTCCGATAATTCATCCGGGTCAGAAATATGGTATCCAATACCGTGTCTGGTGTGGATGAGGTTTTTGCCAAAAGGTTTGTCTATGGTTGTCCTTAACCCGTGGATATGTACCCGTAAGGAGTCAGAATCAGGCATTTCTTCACCCCATACTTTGACTTCAAGTTCTTCTCTGGGGACCACATAAGGACTCGCCTCCATCAAAATTTGTAATAATTTTAAACCGGTTGGGTTCATTTTCAGGGCTTTGCCAGCTCGCTTAACAGTTAAACTGTTCAAATTATATTCCAAATCCGCTACGGTCAAAACACGATTTAAATTCTGTTTCTTACGGTTTCCTAATACCGTGACTCGGGCTTCCAGTTCTTGAAGCGCAAACGGTTTTACCATGTAATCATCAGCACCAAATTCGAATCCTTCCAGCTTTTGTTCCAGGGTGTCTCTGGCGGTGAGCATGATGATGGGTGTATTTTTTTTGGCATCTTTTCTCAATTTTTTACACAAATCCAAACCATCCATACCAGGCAACATCAAATCCAGAATGATGACGTCAAAGTCATTGGTTACCGCTAGATGCAATCCGGTGATGCCATCGCCTGCATAATCTACAATATGATCTCGGTCTTCAAAATAATCAACAATGTTGGCGGCGATGTCCGTGTTGTCTTCTACTACAAGTATTTTCACTGCTTAAATCTCCTTGGGGTCGTTCTTCTTAGGGCTGACAAAAAAAAACCCAAGGAGATTTGCACGCCTAGGGAAAAATAAAATCAATCCTAGATAATAGTCAAAATCATTTGGAGAACTCTGACGTTAAAAACAGTATACTAACATTTCTGTTAAGAATTGGTTAACGCTGAATTAATTGATTGTAAAATGCACGGTGTCTTGGAAAAAATAAACTCCACCCCAATTGTTTTGATAGAATGAACAATCATTTTTTACTTCAAATGAAATTATGCTGAGATTTTCAGTGCTTTTTATGGCTTTGATTATTGGTTTATTTTTGCTAGAAATTTACGAGCCAATGAGACAAGCGGTAATCTTGCCATTTACTTCCATGATCGCCAGTTTTTGTAGCTGGGTAATACAAATCTTTGATAGTAATGTGATAGCTCAAGGAGATGTCATTCGTGATGCGGTCACCTATCAGGGCATTCAAATCGCACCTGGATGTAATGGTGTTGAGGCGATGATTATCTTGCTTGCTGCCGTGGTGGCTTTTCCCTCTCCGTGGTTATACAAACTTAAAGGTTTGTTTTATGGATTTATTGCTATTCAAGCCCTGAATGCTGTGAGAATTATTTCCCTGTTTTATTTGTTGCAGTGGGATAAAAACTGGTTTGACTGGTTTCATTTGTATCTTTGGCAGGCTTTGATTATTTTGGACGCGCTGGTGGTTTGGTTGATTTGGTTGCGTTATCTACCACAAAAAGCCGGTCAGTCAAAACAAGAACCAACCATTTTAGAAGAAACAGTGACTGAATAAGTTACTTGTTATTTTCCAATCTGATTTGTTCCATCATCTTGATAATTTTTTCTAATTGCTCACTGCAATGAGCTGTGATTTTCATGCTTTCAAGCAGTATTTGTTCAACTTTCAAACATTGTTCAGACAAAGTAATAAAACCATAACTGCCACTGGAGCCTGCCAATTGATGAATCAACGTTGAGAGCACTTGAAGGTCTGAGACTTCAAGTGCATGGCTCAAGCGTTTGGTTTTATCCTCAAATGTGGCAACATACTTTTTTTTTAATTCTTCTATCACTAATCCAACACCGTCATGGTTACGGTGGCGGTTGACTCAGAAATGCCATCTGTGATGGTGTAAGTAAAAGAAGTGGTTCCACACCAACCTACAGGTGGAACATAAGTCATTGTGCCATCGGGGCTGATGTCAATAACTTCACCTTGTAGACCTTCAGTATTTACAGACGCAACGGTCAGTACATCACCGTCAGGATCTGTGTCATTGGCTAACACATTAATTGTTTTTGAATGGCCTAAAGGTGTAGCGTAGGCATCATTGACGGCAACTGGGCTGCCATTTGGATTACTCACATTGATGGTTATGGTGGCTGAATCGGTGGCGCCATCGGCATCTGTGATGGTATAGGTTAAGGTTTCAACGCCAACAAAACCCAGGTTGGCTGTGTAGGTGAACTGTCCGTCGGCAGTAAATTCTATGGTGCCATTGCTTGCAGGACTGACCTCAACTACTGACAATTCACTTGAATCTCCATCTGGATCGGTATCGTTGGCTAATAAATCAAGAGTTAAAGGTGTTTGGCCAAACACATTGCCATTGTCATCGACTGCGACTGGTACTGCATTTGCCACTGTGACGGTTACCGTGGCGGTATCAGAACCACCTTGACCATCAGAAATGGTGTAAGTGAATGTGTCTGTACCAACAAATCCGGTATTAGGTGTATAAGTGATGGCAGTGCCGTTATTAACCACGGTACCATTACTTGCTGGCGTGGTTGACTCAATCACCAAAGTGTCACCTTCTTCATCGCTGTCATTGGCAAGTACATCAATAACCATACCAGCAGAATTTCGATTGACATTGATTGCATCATCATTAGCAACAGGTTCTGCATTAAGGAAAACAATATCACCTAAAGTGGTGTTGGTTTCTACTTCTTGGTATTTATAGACGTCCACAGTTCGTTTATGCTGTGCTGGATTACGTAAAGCTCTGTTAATCCAGGCTGCAGGTGCATCCACTTTGCGCTTAACCCACTTCATTGGCAGGTCTTCATCAGCGATGTCGACATCCACATAATCTTGTTCAACAGTCAGGAACGAGATTTCTACGCGACGGTTTTTCGCTTTATCTGGGCCATCATTATCATAAGCTGGTTGTGTTTCACCCATGCCATTGGTCAATATTAAGTCAGCATCAATGCCATGTTCGATGAAAAACGCTTTGGCACTATTGGCTCGGCGCTTGGAAAGGTCCAGATTATAACTCTCAGAAGCAATATCACAGGTATGGCCAACGATGTTGATGCTGCTGGCCAGTTCAGTGGCTTTGATTTGATCAACCAATGATTTCAGTTCAGTTGCAGCATCCGCTCTGATATCAGCTTTGTCCAAATCAAAAAATGCCATGGAAGACAGGTCCACCTGATTTTGAACCAGCTGGCGTTTTTCCAGTTTCAGTTGTTCAAGACGTTCTTCATCAATCACCTGTACTTCTTCATCAACTGTGGTGGGTTTGTAAGATTGCCCAAAATCATAACGATACATCAAATTCGCACGGGTATCAGATTTATCAGTTTCAAAATCACCAGTTTTTTCAACTTGCTCCAATGACAAAGCCAAACTATGTCCTGTGTTTTGAAAATATTTTTCCAGTCGTAATGAACCGGTAAATTGGTCTGAATCAAAATCACCTTGTTCGTAATCCAAGCCACCTGTCAAACGGACTAAAGAATTTTCGAAATATTTACCGATACGTCCTCCAATGCCCCAATCATAAGGGTGTTCATAGTTTCTGATTATGGTTTCGACGGTTTGCTGCTGAACAAAATCTCGGCCATCTAATTGACCAAAGATGTCAGACACTACGGTTGAAGAACTTTGGTTCACCAGACGTGAACCGGTAATGGCCGAGCTGAGATTGATGTTCCAAAATTTATCGCGGGCTTCAGAGCCAAAGCCAAGGGTGAACTTACGGTCATCAAAAGTGTTTTGGTCAACCGCAGCAAAATATTTCCAGATTCGCAGGTTATCTTCGTTGTTGATTAAATCACCTTTTACTTTGGCGCCTGATATTTTGTGGTAGTCCAGTTTTAATCCACCCGCACCGTCTGACAACCAGATTTCACCCATCCAGTTACTGTCCCAATCGGTATTGAAAGACTTGAGAAACTCACCAATGATTTCGCCCTCATTGTCAACACCAATTCCCAAACGGGTATCATCACCAGCGTAGGCAAAATTAATTTGGTCTTCTGACCCGGAAACTGAAGTTTGTTCTTGCGCTCCAGCAGTGAATACCGACAGCATGGCAGCCATCAACAATGTGGTTTTGTGGTTTTTCATAAAAGCCCTTTGATAATGAAATTAATTGCGAATGATAAACGCTTGTGCGCACTATTTTAACAATAGCAGACAAGGAAAGTAACGCTTATATCTTTTTTTTCAACAATAAGTTACATTTGTTTTGAAACGAGCTATTGCAAAGCTCTGAGCGAATTTTTTAAAGCGTTCTCAATTTGCACAGTGCTTTCATGTGGGCGAGCGATAATGGCAGCCGAACCTTGTTCAAGTGCCACAATTTTGCCAGTGAAACCTTCCATTTGCATCTCAATGGCTTCCTCAATGGGCGAATTAGGCATATACAAGACCGTAATCGGCTGATTGATTTCATTCATTAAAACCATGCGAGCACCTTTGCCATTGAGTGTAGGGCATAATTTCATGAAATGAACCTGTCCAAGATTGCCATCCACGGCAGTATTGATGCTGGCGAATAAGGGGTCAAGTTCAGCTTGAGGAATTTCATTTTCAGACATATAAACAGCCGGTTCCATTAATAAGGCTTCATTAATAAATTTTTCTAAATCTGATTGCCGATTGTTCGCTAACATAAATAATCCGGCACCTACCATCATAACCACTGTGGCAGCCACTGCAAAGAAACGTTGTTTTAAAGACTGCTGATTGACTTGAGTCTGTTTGAGTCTGATGTGCTCGATTTCGATCACAGGAACCGAAATATTTAAAGCATCACGTATGATACGCTCCTTTTCCATGGCTAACTTATAGGCTCTGCGACAGCGTGGATCTGATTTTATGGCAGATAAGAAATCGGCCTTTTGACAATAGGGATCTGATTGTAAAATGTTGATAAATTCAAAATAATTCATAGCTTGTTTCCTACCTTGCTTGCCCTGTTCATTTGTTCAGTTAACTGCTTGCGAGCTCGAAATAATTGAGTCATGACCGCACTTTGACTGATATTGAGTTGCTCGGCAATTTCATCGCAGCTGAATCCACCAATGATCTGTAACATCAAAGGTTCTGCATATTTCTGATCAAGATTCATCATGGCTTGGCGGGTAAGGTTTATGTCCATCAAGTCATCAGGACTGTATTGTTGACTGTCTTCAATTTCAAATGGCATGTCATCCATACTATCGATGGCCGGTTTTTTTTTGTCAAACTGCCGGGCAAATTCACGCCGTAGAATGGTAAAAATCCAGCTTTTCGCTGCTTTTTCATCTTTGAGTGAATCTATGGCTCGCCAGGCTCGCAAATAAGCCTCCTGCACCAAATCTTTGGCCATGTGTTCATCTTTACCCAGCCAAAAAGCAAAACGATAAAGGTCTTCGTAGTAAATGCCCAACAAGGCGTCAAATTTGCGTTCTTTTAAGCTCATGGTTCAAAAGACCCGGTTTTTCCAAATAGATTACAAAAAACATTACTTTAGTCACGTTTTTTTTAAAACTGTTCTGACAATGGTCATTTCATAGTAAGCTATTGCGCTTTTATAACCGAAATATTCATGAAAAACCTCATCACCTGCGCTTTTATCTTAGCTTTGCTGGCTTGCCAAAACCAGTCTGATAACCAGGCAACAGAAGAAAAAAAACAACCTCTAGTTGAGCAAAATGCCACTTCAACAGATACAACTACAAACACAGAGCAGACCATGACTGATAACTTGCCACCACAAGCAGAAAAAAGACCCCATGTGTTCAAAGAACATGATTTGGAGCGTATTGATAACTACCATTGGTTGCGGGATGACTCCCGTACCGATCCAGAGGTATTGGCATACCTTAATGCTGAAAACGATTACCTAGAAAAAACCATGGCAGAACATGGTGCCTTTACTGACCGTATTTACCATGAGATCATCAACCGGATTGTGCAAAATGACGAATCAGTTCCTTATAAGTTGGGTGAGTTTTGGTATTACCGTAAATACAATGAAGGTCAAGAATATCCCATATATGTGCGTAAAAAAGGTTCCATGGAAGCGCAGGAAGAAGTGTTAATCGATGTGAATCAATTGGCTGAAGGTCACAGTTACTATGCTTCAAACAGCCAAAATATCAGTCACGACCATAAGATTTATGCTTTTTCAGAAGACACGGTCAGTCGTCGACAATATGACATCCGCTTTAAAGATTTGACCACAGGTGAATACTTGCCAGATGTGATTAAAAACACCACAGGTTCAATCGCATGGGCTAAAGACAACAAAACGGTATTCTACACACGTAAGCACCCCACCACATTATTGCCTTATCAGGTTTTTCGACATGAGTTGGGAACTGCGGTTGAAGACGATGTGTTGGTCTATGAAGAAAAGGACAACACCTTTTACACGGCTTGTTACACCTCTCGCTCTAAGAACTTCATCATGATTTATACAGGGGCAACTACTTTAACAGAGATTTTCTATCTGGATGCCAATAATCCAAAAGGTGAGTTCCAATCGGTATTACCTAGAGAGCCGGAACATGAGTACAGCGTTGAAGATTTTAATGGTGAGTGGATCATCAAAACCAACTGGAATGCTTTGAACTCAAGGGTGATGAAAACACCTATTGGTGACTCGGCAGATAAATCCAAATGGCAAGAGCTGATTCCCCATGATAACGAAACACTGATTTATGATGTGGAGACATTTAAGGATTGGCTGGTGGTTGAGCAACGCAAAGATGGCATCAGACACATCAAAGCCATCAATTGGGAGACAGGTGAGCCTAAATTGATTCAATCTGATGAGGCTACTTACACCATGCGAGTGGCTTATAACCCCGAACAAAATCAAAACACCATGCGCTATACCTATGACTCCTTGACTCAACTTGGCAGCGATTGGGAAATTGATTTGAACAGCAACAAAAAAACCTTGTTGAAGCAGGATAAAATAAATGGAGATTACAAACCTGAAGATTATCAGTCACAGCGTCTTGAAATCACGGCAAGGGATGGGGCTTTGGTTCCTGTATCTATGGTTTATAAAAAAGGTTTGGGTGATTTGAATCAAAGACCCATGCTGGTTTATGCATATGGTTCTTATGGAGCCTCTATAGATAAGAGCTTTTCATTAAGTCGTTTGTCATTACTTGATCGGGGATTTATCTATGCCATTCCACATATTCGCGGTTCACAGGCTAAAGGTCGTCAATGGTATGAAGATGGCAAGATGTTCAATAAAATCAATACATTCAATGATTATATCGACGCCACCAAGTCCTTGTTGGCACAAGGATATGGTGATACAAAACGTGTCTATGCCTGGGGTGGTAGTGCTGGTGGTCTGTTGATGGGCGCGGTGGCAAACATGGATGGCATGCTGTATCACGGCATGATAGCAGATGTGCCTTTTGTGGACGTGGTGACCACTATGTTGGATGAAGACATTCCATTGACCACGGGTGAATTTGATGAGTGGGGCAATCCCAA
>JAGRJR010000052.1 GCA_020442635.1 Lysobacterales bacterium | reverse complement strand
TGCTTTTGTACCTGATGCCAATAATTTGGTTAAAGCAGCCACCAGTGCCAACAGTTGGACTGACTATGACGTTCTTCATAATCAGAATTACTATTATTTGGTTCAGGCAGCAGACAGCGGTAATGGAAACAATGAAGACAATCAACTGAAACTTTTCAACAAAGCCACTGGACAACTCAGTAATGGAACATGGTCGGTTGGCGCGGAAATCGGTGATACTGGTTTGGGGCAAAATACTACCTTTCATCTGGGTTGGGAGTTAGTGACTGATCAAGTTTATTCGGGACAACGCAGTTACTGGTCACAAAACGAACATAATGCTTGTAATCGGTTGGTATCTGAGCCAATGACATTGACTTTGGGAGAAAGCTCGCAATTAAGTTTTCAAACCTATTATGACATTGAGCCTCGTTACGATGGTGGTGTGGTAGAAGTTTCCACTGATGGAGAAAATTGGGATCAGCCCGCATTGTCACCCATTTATCCTGATACATTCAGAACTTCATCCGATGCCTGCCAATATCCTACCGATATGCCAGCATTTTCAGGTGTGTCGGGTGGTTGGCAACAACACACTGCTGACCTGTCGGCGTATCAGGGAGAGGAAATAACTTTGCGATTCAGTTATTCGAGTGATGGCTCTGTTACTGGTGACGGTTGGTTTATTGATGAAGTTTCGATAAGTAATGTTCAAACCGCTGGAGTTTGTGAGACCATTTCTGATTTGATTTTTATGGATGGTTTTGAGTAAATAACATGAGTAAAGAGGCCAGTTTTCCACACGCCTTGCTGGTCTTTTTGGGGTTGTTTGGCTTGATTGCTACAAGCATGTTTGTGTTGGATCAGATGCTTCACATGGCATTGTTCGTCGCCGTGATTTGGGTTGCCTTCAATGCTTGGTTACTTGGTTATCAGTACAAGACCATCAGAAATATGATGAGTAGTGCGATTAATCGTGCTTTGCCCGCATTTTATATTTTTCTGCTGATTGGATTGGTGATAGCAGCCTTGATGAAAAGTGGAACTGTAGCATCTTTGGTTTATTATGGTCTTGACTGGCTGTCTCCACAGTGGTTTTTGCCCGTGGGGTTTGTTTTATGTTCGTTGATGTCGTTGTTAACAGGCACATCATGGGGCACAGTCGGAACTTTGGGTGTGGTGTTTATGGGTATAGGTTCGGCACTTGATATGCCTTTACACTGGATCGCTGGAATGGTTGTTTCCGGGGCGACTTTTGGCGATAAAATGTCACCTGTTTCCGACACAACCAACTTGGCTGCCATGAGCAGTGAAACTGATCTGTACGATCATATTCGCTCCATGATGATGACCACCCTACCTACTTTTATGATAGTGGTCATTATATTTGCAATCGTTGGATTTGGTTTTGAGTCACCAGAGTCTTCAATGAGTCAAGTTGACAGAATACAAACCGCTTTAGCAGGTGAGTTTAACCTTAATCCCTTGGTAACCATATGGCCGGTGGTGGTTTTGGGTTATTTGAGTTACAAGAAGGTTGCTCCAGAGGTCAGTATGACGGCTTGCGTGATGGTGGCGGCTGTCATTGCTTTGTTGTTTCAGGGGGAAGAAATTGTTGTATTGACTCATGCTTTGTTTTCAAATACTGAAGCCAATACAGGTATTGAAAATATTGACAAGCTACTGGGACGTGGTGGTTTGTACAGTATGGCCTGGACTTTGTTGTTGGCCTTCATTGCCATAGCTTTGGGTGGGATATTGCAAGGTGCTGGATTCGTTAAATCACTGTTGGGAGGTGTTATAAAACGCATTAAAACAGTTGGTGGTTTGATCAGTGCTACCATTGGTACGGGACTAATCACAGTGGCTGCTTTGAGTGAAGCTTATATCGCGATAATCCTGAACAGTGAATTATTTAAAAAGGTGTTCAAACAAAAAGGCATTGATTCTTCGGTATTGTCACGTTCCGTGGAAGAGGGCATTACCTTGACAGTCGCGTTGTTACCCTGGAGTGTGGCGGGAGCCTTTTATTCGGCTACCTTGGATATTTCAGTTTTTGAATATGCGCCGTTTGCCTTGTTGAATTTACTTAATCCAATTGTGGCCATTATTTTTGCCTATTTGGGCATAGCAATCATCAAAACAAAACCAGAAAAACCGATTAAGTGAAATCTTTGCTCAGAATCGAGCAAAGGCCTCTAAGTCAAGCCTCTTGGAATCCGGCTGTCTCCAATCATTTCGCTGGCTTCCATGGTAACCATCAGGGCATTCTTATCAATGTTCAGCACCAGTTCTTTGAGTTTGTTGATACGTCTGGCATCTATAACCACGAACAATATTTGCTTGGTCTGTTCGCCTGTTAAGTTTTGACCGGTCAAGATGGTGCCATCTCGATTCATTTCGGTACGTATGGCTTGGGCAATTTCATTGAGTTTGGTTGAAACGATGTTAATGGTTTTTTCCGAACTGCTACCTGTGAGGATGCGGTCTATGACTTGTGCGGTTACGTAAATGCTGATCATGCTCCACAGGATTTTTTCCATGTCTTTGAAAATAAGTCCGATAGATAAAATAATCATGCTGTCCATAAACAACAGCACTTGTGCCGGTTTGAAATGTGAATAGTTGGCAATGATCTTGGCTACAATGGTGGTGCCACCAGCTGAAGCGTTACCTTTCAGCACCAATCCCACGCCAATGCCAGCAAAAATACCACCGTATAAAGTAGATAACAGCATACTCTTGATTTCGGGGATAGCCACATACATACCAAACAAGTCAACGGTTACAGCGGTTAATACCATGGAATAAACACTTCTAACAGCGAAACCTGAGTCAATAAATTTGATACCAATAACAATCAATGGAATATTTATTAGCAGCATTGCTATGCCCACAGTAATCGGAAACAGTAGATGTATCAGTATGCCCATACCAGGCGTGCCTCCTGTAACGATTTGAGCGGGCAACAAGAAAAAAGCAATGGCAATGGCAAGCAGTAAAGACCCTGTGGTGATATAAATGTATTTGATCATTAGGTTACGATTGTCTTATTTGGCCTTGTCCCACAATCGCATCAAGCCTTGTTGTGCTGTAGATGCCACCAGATTGCCCCGGATGTCAAACACATGTCCAGTAGCAAAGCCTCTGGCCTCAGAGGCGCTTGGGCTGTCGCAATCGTATAAAAGCCAGTCATCAATTTGGAAAGGTCGATGAAACCACATGGCATGATCCAGGCTGGCAAATTGTAACCTTGGATCCAGGTATGAAATTCCATGTGGTAATGTGGCCGTTGAAACCAGATGAAAATCAGAAACAAAACACAATAAAGTACGGTGCATGGATTGATCTGCTTCAAGTGGATAACGTGCCCTGAACCATATTCGCTTAACGGGTTTTTTAGGCTCACTGTCAAAAGGATCTACATCGTCAACAAAACGAAATTCAAATGGACCTTGTGTGGTTAGGGTTCTACGCATCCTTGGTGATAGGTGCTTGATTTTGTCACCAGGTATCAGGGTTTTTTCAGTCAACTCATTAGGGTGTGGTACATCAGGAATTGGTTTTTGATGTTCCATACCGCTTTCAAATTTTTGAAAAGAACAGGCCAGTATCAATATAGGTTTGCCATTCTGAATGGCTGAAACCCGTCTGTTACTGAAAGTTCTGCCATCGCGTGCTCGTTCAACTTGATATACCACTGGTTTATTACAATCACCTTCGCGTAAGAAATAAGCATGAAGAGAATGTACTTGATGTTCGTCAGTAGTTAAATAGGCGGCTTTTAAGGCTTGTGACAAGGCTTGTCCGCCAAAAATACGTCCTGTGCCAATATCCAGTGATTGTCCTCTGAATAAATTGACTTCCAATGGCTCGAGATCAAAATACCCGAGTAATTTTTCTAAATCATTCATAATTTTTTGCAGTGCTGCCAATGTTAATCAACGGAATGTTGTTCATCACCTTTTCCCAAGGGAATAAAGGACCCGGGTCAATCTTTCTACGAACCTGAAGTTTGGAATTGTCCACAGCAGCAATCAAAGTTTGGTCTAAATCTTCGTGCCCTGCGATGTGTTTCAAGGTAGGTATGTCCTGATGCAAATGATTAATTAATTGAATCAAACTTTGAATTAAAGTATCTGGATAAGCCTCAGTAGGTGATTGGTGGTTACTGTGATGCCAGTTAGGGTGGCGGCCAATGTTGACCAACTCTATACCAATAGATTGTTGGTTGTGACCTTTAACATGATGTGCCACTCTTTCAGGTTTAACCCATTGATAGATTTGGCCATCACGATCTATATAATAATGTCCAGAGTTGCCTGTGCCACTTTGATAATGAATTTTTTCACCATATTTTCGAGCAGTATTCAAATCCGGCAGTTCGGTGCAATGAACCACCACCAACTCAATATCGCTGAGTTTCCGTTCATTCAATTTATCTTCATAACTTAAAGGTTGGACAGAAATTTGCACAGTGTTGCCTTAGGATGAGAAGTAGAGATTTTAACAAACCACCGGTAACTTTTAAATGTTAGCAAAGCCTGTGTAAGTAAAAATTCAATAACAAGTAAAATACCGACTTAAAATTAATTTTTTGAGTTAAAATGTCTGTAATAAAAACTCGTTATTTGGTTTGCAATACAATGGCAAAACCAGTAGAATTCGCCGGCTATGGCTAAATCACTACCAGATTCAATCGATTTGAATGCGGCTGTTAGAAAAGAATGGCAGCTAAAAGGTGAAATATTGTTGTCTGATTTGGATCGCATGCCTTTGGAGTTAATCGCTTCAACTGATGCTGTTATCAAATATGACATCGCTTTCAAACATTCAAAAACAGTGCTCGGCGAAGCCGTCATCAGAATTGAAACTGAGTTAGTATTGATTTGTCAAAGAAGTTTGGATACTTTCATGTTTCCTTTAGTTACTGATAATACCATAGGTTTTATCAGTGAATTGGAGGATGAGGCGAAGCTGGTTGCTGATGTTTCACCTTCTTGGGTTGAGGACATGTTGGTGGATCCAAAAGCGTTATTGGAAGACGAAATATTATTGATGATTCCAGATATTCCGCTCAAGCCGGGCGCCAAATTGGACAGTCAGTATTTGACAGATCATGATGAAGAACCTGCGGCTGAGGAAACTCAAAATCCTTTTGCCGCGTTGAAAGATTTAAAAAAAGATTTAAAGTAATTGGAGCAGTAAAATGGCAGTACAAAAAAGCCGTGTCACCCCTTCTAAAAGAGGCATGAGACGTGGACATGACAAATTAAAAGCAAGAACATTATCCGTTGAGCCGGAAACTGGTGAAACTCATTTGCGTCACCACGTAAGTCCTGAAGGCTTTTACCGTGGTAGAGAAGTGATTCAATTCGAACAGCCCGAGACTGACGCTGACGAGTGATTTGACTCACTGAATCAAAATACAATGGGCAAAATCAAGTGCTTTGAATTTGCCCATTTTTTTTCATTGGCATGACACAACCAAATCATGTGATAGCAATTGACTTGATGGGCGGAGATGACAACCCATTGACCCGATTGCGAGCCATTCAAAAATTCATTATTCAAAATTCTCAACTCAACATTCAGTTGTTTGTTGGGAAATTTTTTCATCAAAAAAATCAACCCGTTTTCCAAAACCTGTCTAAGCAAATTAAAGTTATTCTTACCGATGATGTCATCCAAATGGACGAGTCACCCTTATTGGCTTTAAGACAAAAACGTAGTAGCAGTTTATCAAAGGCAATTGAAAGTGTGGCTAATAAAGAAGCCCACGCCGTACTCACTGCAGGTAACAGTGGTGCTTTGGTGGCTTTTGCTAAATATTGGTTGAGAGTGGATGAGGTGGTTGAAAGACCCGCACTCGCCACAGTTTTACCAGGTTATCCCAAGCCCACTTTATTATTAGACATTGGAGCCAGTTTAGAATATCGCGCAGAGGATTTGTATGCTTTGGCTGAGTTGGGTGCCAAAATTGCCCCCAAGTTATTTGATTGTGGTTCACATCCTGAAGTGGCTTTGCTTAATGTTGGAACCGAACATATCAAGGGTCATGATACGGTACAACAAGCAGATCGGTTGTTACAGGCTTCAGCGTTAAATTATCTCGGGTTTTGCGAGGGTAGTCATTTATTTTCTGGTTATGCAGACGTCATTTGTTGTGATGGTTTTGTGGGTAATATCACTCTCAAAGCCTGTGAAGGCCTGATGAAAAAGCTACAAAATAAACAACATTTGAAATGGTGGCAAAAATGGTTTTGCCAATTTATAGATGTAAATTTAAACCCAGCCCAATATAATGGGGCATTACTTTTAGGGCTTGATGGTTTGGTGGTCAAGGCGCATGGTAACAGTGATGAAGAAGGTTTCTTTCATGCGCTGTTACGAACAGCGGAGTACGTCAATAAGCAAACCAAATGGGGACAACAAATACAATGAGAATTTATTCAAAAATTTTAGGTACTGGTAGTCAGTTACCTGAAAGGATTATGACCAATGCCGATTTAGAGAAAATCGTCGACACCGATGATCAATGGATCAGGGATCGTACTGGCATTGAACAACGGCATGTGGCAGGTGACGGTGAAACCACTTCAACTTTAGGGTTAGCAGCTGCCAAGAAAGCATTGGAGGCATCTGGATTAACAGCGGATGATATTGATTTAATTGTGGTTGGAACCACTACCCCGGATTTGGTATTCCCAAGTACAGCTTGTTTGATTCAAAAAGGATTGGGTTGTCGTGGTATTGCTGCCATGGATGTTAATGCGGCGTGCAGTGGCTCCATTTATGCCTTGGGAGTAGCCGATAAATTCATTCAATCCGGACAACACAAAAGGGCTTTGGTGATTGGTGCCGAGACGCTGACTCGCATGGTTGATTGGAATGACCGTACTACTTGCGTATTGTTTGGTGATGGCGCCAGTGCCATCGTTTTGGAAGGCAGTGAAGAGCCCGGAGTTTTGTCAACTCATTTACACGCTGATGGTGGATACGATCATCTGTTAAATGCCACAGTAGGTGTTTCTACTGGCTTGAAAAATGAACCCAATGGTGGTTTGAAAATTCGCATGAAAGGTAATGAGGTGTTCAAGACTGCCGTGACCACTTTGGGGCGGATTGTCAAAGAAACGCTCAAAGCCAATAACATGAAAAAAACTGATATTGATTGGTTGATACCTCATCAAGCCAATTTGAGAATCATCTCAGCAACGGCTAAAAAACTGAGTATGGATATGGATCAGGTCATTGTTACTGTGAATAAACACGGTAATACATCAGCGGCTTCTGTAGGATTGGCTTTGGATGAAGCCATCAGAAGTGGTAAAGTGGCACGTGGGGACGTGTTGTTATTAGAAGCCTTTGGTGGTGGATTTACCTGGGGTTCTGCTCTCATTAAATATTAACAACTATGAATAAAATTGCTTTTGTTTTCCCTGGACAGGGATCGCAATCTGTTGGCATGTTAGATGCCTTGACAGATTATCCAGAAGTCGCTGCATGTTTTGCAGTTGCTCATGATGTTTTAGGTGTTGATTTACTTAAAATGGTCAATCAAGGTCCAGCTGAAGAGTTGAATAAAACTCAATGGACCCAGCCAGCTTTATTGGCGGCTTCAGTGGGTATTTACCAGGCCATTAAAGCCAGAAAGGAATTGCCTGTTGTAGTGATGGCTGGTCATTCATTGGGTGAGTATTCAGCTTTGGTTTGTGCAGATTCTCTTGATTTAGCGACGGCTTTGCAATTGGTTCATAAACGCGGTACCTACATGCAATCAGCTGTGCCTGCTGGGAAAGGATCAATGGCTGCAGTTTTGGGTTTGGAGGCCGAAGCCATTGAGCAAGCTTGTGAACAAGCCCAACAACAAACTGGTGAAGCGGTAAGTCCAGCCAATTTCAATTCACCTGGACAAATCGTGATCGCTGGTGCTGTTGATGCTGTAGCAAAAGCGGGTGAGTTGTGTTCTGAAGCTGGGGCCAAACGAGTCATGCCATTGGCGGTGAGCGTACCATCGCATTGTGAATTGATGCGTCCGGCAGCAGAACAGTTAGCAAAAGACTTGGAAGGCATTGAATTCAAAGTGCCTGCTATTGATGTTTTACATAATGTTAATGTGGCTTCCCATGCTAATGCACAAAGCATCAAGGCTGCGTTGGTTGCACAGCTATATTCGCCAGTCAAATGGACACAAACCATGGAGACACTACAAAAACTGGGTGTGGACACTGTTGCTGAATGTGGCCCTGGTAAGGTCTTATCTGGCTTGTTTAAGCGCTTTGATCGCAATTTAAATGCCATTCCATTGTTAAACTCCACTGGTATTGAGCAAATTTTAGGAGCAGAATAATGAATTTGGATGGGCAAGTTGTATTGGTTACAGGGGCAAGTCGTGGAATTGGTAAAGCAATCGCAAGCACTTTAGCAAAGGCAGGTGCGGTTGTGGTTGGAACTGCCACATCGCAGAATGGTGCTGATGCCATCAATGCCTATTTGGCAGATTTTGGTGGTAGCGGTCAGGTTCTGAATGTGGCTGATCAGGACAGTATTGATGCTTTGTTAGACCACATGAAGGGTTCGGTGGGCTTGCCAACTGTCTTGGTCAATAATGCGGGTATTACCAATGATAAGTTATTGATGCGCATGAATAATGATGATTGGGATCAAGTTATTAATACCAACTTGTCCTCGATCTATAAAATGAGTAAAGCCTGTATTCGCGGCATGATGAAAGCAAAAACAGGAAGAATTATCAATATCGGTTCAGTGATAGGCACCATGGGCAATCCAGGCCAAAGTAATTACGCAGCAGCCAAAGCCGGGATAATTGGTTTTTCTAAGTCTCTGGCGCGAGAGGTGGGATCGAGAGGCATTACGGTCAATGTGATTGCACCTGGTTATATTCAAACTGATATGACCGATGAGTTGGATGATGCACAAAAAGAAAACTTGATGGAGCAGGTTGCTTTGAAACGACTGGGAACAACTCAGGACATTGCCAATGCTGTATTGTTTTTAGCTTCAGACAGTGGTGCTTACATCACTGGAGAAACCTTACATGTCAATGGCGGCATGTATATGGCTTGATGTTAGTCAAACGGACGTTTGAAATAAATTGCTTGCAAACCCTTGAATAACGCCAATAGGGCACAATTTAAGGGTGGAATATTTTATTAACCTTGCATACAATATGCTTTTTTACATAGGTAAACACTAAATGAGTGACGTAGAAAGTAAAGTTAAAGAGATTGTTGTTGAACAACTGGATTTGGATGTTGATGCTTCTGAGTTAAGCAACTCAGCTTCTTTTGTGGATGATTTAGGCGCTGACTCTTTGGATACTGTTGAGTTGGTTATGGCTTTGGAAGAAGAATTCGAGTGTGAAATTCCTGAAGAAGATGCTGAAAAAATCACTACAGTTCAACAAGCCATTGATTACGTGACTGAAAACGCCTAATCATTACACTTGCAAAAATACAATGAAAAGCTACGTATATCGTGGCTTTTCAAGTTTATAAGACAGTCACAAGACGAGTATAGGGCTGTTAAGACTTAACCTGAAATTTAAGGTCGGTTGTTAAACGGGGACAGATTATGACAAAACGCAGAGTGGTGGTCACTGGTATGGGAATTATTTCGCCAGTTGGTAACACCCTTAAACTAGCATGGGATAATATCGTGAATGGTGTCAGTGGGATTGCACCAATCACCCATTTTGATACAGCGGATTTCGCCGCAAGAATTGCTGGTGAAATCAAAGACTTTGAAGTCACTGATTACGTTTCTGCCAAGGATGCGAAGAAGATGGATCCCTTTATCCACTATGCCATGGCAGCAGGTCAGGATGCTTTTGAGGATTCTGGCTTAGTGGTAACTGAAGAAAACGCCGAACGAATTGGTGTTTACGTGGGTGCAGGTATTGGTGGCATTTTAGGTATTCAAAACACCACGGAAACCTGGTTGGAAAAAGGGCCAAGAAGGATTTCACCATTCTTTATCCCCAGTACTATTATCAATATGGCTTCAGGGCATTTGAGCATCAAATATGGTTTGAAAGGTCCTAACCTGGCCATGGTTTCAGCATGTAGTTCGGCCACTCACAGCATTGGCATGGCATACCGATCAATTGTATATGGTGATGCCGATGTAATGATTTGCGGTGGTGCAGAATATGCATCAACACCAATAGCTATAGGAGGTTTTTCACAGTCTAAAGCCTTATCTACACGCAATGACGATCCAACAGCCGCTTCGCGACCATGGGATCTGGAACGTGACGGTTTTGTTTTGGGTGACGGTGCCGGTATCATGGTTATTGAAGAATACGAACATGCAGTTAAACGTGGTGCCAAAATTTATGCAGAACTGTCTGGATTTGGTATGAGCTCTGATGCACATCATATGACTGCACCATCACCAGGTGGCGAAGGTGCGGCACGTTGTATGCGCAATGCCATCAATGACTCTGGATTCAAGCCTGAAGATTTCAGCTACGTTAATGCGCATGGTACTTCTACACCACAGGGTGACAAAGGTGAAAGTGATGCTGTGAAAGTGGCTTTTGGTGATCATGCCTACAATTTGGCGGTATCGTCAACCAAATCAATGACAGGTCATTTATTGGGAGCAGCTGGAGGTATAGAAGCCATTTTCAGCGTGATGGCGGTTAAGGATCAAATCCTACCCCCAACGATCAACCTAACTAATCCTGATCCAGAATGTGATTTGGATTACGTGCCTAATACTGCCCGAGACAGCAAAGTTAATGTGGTAATTTCCAATTCATTTGGCTTTGGTGGCACCAATGGTTCGTTGGTGTTCAACAAGCTATAACTGCTTTGGTAGAACGTAAACTGACTGAAAAACCTGACTTTTTGGCTCTTGCGGCTGAGAATTCAGGTTTTTTCCCAGGTTATTTCGAAAGTCAATCTTTGAATGAAAAAATAGGTCGCTACGATCTATTGTTTGCAGCACCTGCCATTGAAATGGTTGCTTATAACCCGCAACAATTTCAACAACTATTGATAAACATTGACACTCAACCAAATAGACACGCCACACAGCGTCCTTTCGCTTACGGTTGGCTGGTGTATTTGTCATATGAGTCTGCTTATTTGATGGAGCCTAAACTGTCTCATCTGATTAATCAAAGCGAAGAACCTTTGGCCATAGCAGTTTATTGTCAGGGGTGCCTTTTGCATGATCATTATCGTAATGAGACCCGAGTGATGGCTGAATCAGATGTGGTGGCTGACCAAATTTTAGCCAATCTGAGACAAGTAACTGAATTTGAGCATCATGACATTCAGATAAAAAAGGTCAATGAAGCACCTGGTGAAGATTTTGAGTTTGCGGTCACTAAAGTGCGTGAGTTGATAAAAGAAGGTGACATTTATCAGGCCAATCTATCGCGACCGTACACTTGTAACACCACAAAGGGGGTAACCCCTGCCGATGTGTTTTCCAATTTAAAACAAGCCAATCCTGCACCTTTTGCCTGCTTGTTGCAATGTAATCAGTTTGCAGTTATCAGCTCTTCACCTGAACGTTTATTGCATATTGGAAATGGTATGATAGAAACTCGCCCAATAGCTGGTACACGTCCCCGTAGCAAAAACATTGAGCAGGACCTTGCGTTGATTGAAGAATTAATTAACACGCCCAAGGAACGGGCGGAACACATCATGTTGATTGATTTAGAGCGAAATGATATTGGAAAGGTTTGTGAAATCGGAAGTGTTGAAGTGGATGAATTGATGGTGATTGAAACTTATCAACATGTTCATCACATTGTATCCAATGTCAAAGGTAGAATTAAAAATGGTGTAAGCATTATGGATGCCATTAAAGCATTGTTTCCTGGTGGTACCATCACCGGGTGTCCTAAAATACGTTGTATGGAAATCATTCATCAAATAGAAAGCCAAAATCGGGGCGCTTATACAGGAAGTTTGGGTTATATCAATCATGACGGACAAGCTGATTTCAATATCCTGATCAGAACTATTGGTATGTTTGGTGATAAAATTAAGTTCAATGCCGGTGCAGGTATTGTTTTTGACTCAAGTCCACAAGCCGAGCTGGCAGAAACCCGGCATAAAGCCAAAGGGATGCTTAAGGCTTTAACGGCGGATTGAACCAACATGATTGTTGCGGCTTCTTTTGATATTCAAAACCCTGAGAACTGGTATAACCGTGCTTGGCAATACGGTGATGGTTTGTTTGAAACCATGCGTTTTCAATCAGGTGTAATTCCGTTGTGGTCATTTCATCAGCGACGGCTTATCCAGAGTCTTTCAAAACTGTGTATTGAAGAGCCTGATTGGGAAATGATCGAACAAGCTTATATAAATTATGCAGTTATGCATAAAATCAGAAGTGCTGTTATCAAACTAACCGTGTTCCGTTCAGGTCAGGAACGTGGTTATCAAGCCAACAGCCAAGAGCCGGGATGGTTGTTATCGTGCCATCCTATGGGAACCAATCACCAACCTGATAAACTTCAGCTGGGTGTGGCCAATTCACGCCTTTCTCGACAAACCATATTGGCAGGCTTAAAACATCTCAGTCGTTTGGAACAGGTTATGATTGCCAGTGAATTGACTGAACAACCAGATGTTGATGACTTGTTGGTACTTGATGCCAAAGAAAGGGTTATCGAAACCACTTATCAAAATGTGGTGTTGATTAAGGAAAACCAGTTGATTACCCCAAAACTGAAAAAAAGTGGCGTGAAAGGAGTGGCTTTAAGTTGGTTGAAATCCAAATTCAAGGTTAAGAGTAAAAATCTGAAACTTAAGAATTTTAAAGATTATGATGCCGTCTTGGTCTGCAATGCCATACGTGGTTTTCGTATGGTTGAAAGCATAATAAATGATCAAGACAAACAATCATTTCTCACAAGCCATCAACTACACGATAAAATATCAATCCAATGGCAATTGATGTTTAGTTGATGAAAAAAATTTTAACTTACGGTTTTTTATTGTTGGCAGCGCTCGCTTTGGCAGTTTTGGCTTATCTTTACAAGGAATACAAAACTTTTTTGCAACAGCCGGTATTTAGTGATGTGCCGACTACGTTAGAAATAAAAAAAGGTGATACATTTACCTCGTTTGTGAAACTGGTCAAGAACAAAGGTGGTAGAGGTTCCGATTTGAACTGGAAATTAATGGCAAAATTCAATCATCTAGAAAACAGCATCAAAACAGGTGAATTTGAAATTGCTCAAACCATGAATCCTTTACAATTGGTTCAATACATAGCTGATAACAATGTAAAAACTTACAGTATTACCTTGATAGAAGGTCATTCCTGGAAGCAAATAAAGCAACAACTGCTAGGTTCTGAACTCAAACACGTTTTGCTTGATGTAACAGATGAACAATTGGTGAGTATGCTTGAAATAGAGCCGGGGTATCTGGAAGGTCAATTTTTGCCAGAAACTTATCAATATGTAAAAGGAGACCTGGACATTGATATTTTGACTCGGGCACATGAGGCCCTGAAAGCCACGCTACAACATGCTTGGAAAAACCGCAGCCCAGATATCAAGCTTAAATCATCGTATGAAATGTTGATCTTGGCTTCAATCATTGAAAAAGAAACAGCACAAAACAGTGAACGTAACATCATTTCAGGGGTTTTTCACCGCCGCTTGAGTCAAGGTATAAGATTACAAACGGATCCAACTGTCATTTATGGAGTAGGTGATGCCTATGCAGGTGATATTACATCAGCCCATTTACGAACAGACACTCCTTATAATACTTACACCAGAAAGGGCTTGCCACCAACACCGATTGCTATGCCGAGCTCAGCTTCAATTGAGGCAGCTGGACACCCTAATGACGGTAACGAGCTTTATTTTGTAGCCAATAATAAGGGAGGGCATACGTTCAGTGATACCTATGAGGAACATGAAAAAGCGGTTGCTGCATATCTAAAAGGATTGTGATGATGTCAACAGCCAAATTTATTACCCTTGAGGGTTCAGAAGGCGCTGGTAAAACCACTGCTCTGAATGTTATTAAGGCCACTTTAGATTGCTGGGGAGTTACCTATGTAATTACCCGTGAACCTGGTGGCGAAAAAAATGCTGAAGCAATCAGAGAGTTGTTGTTGCATAGCGAACATCTGGAATCTACAACCGAATTGTTATTGATGTTTGCAGCACGCAACGAGCATTTGGAGAAAGTTATTAGACCCAATTTAGCCCAAGACATATGGGTGGTCTCAGATCGTTTTGTCGATGCCAGTTTTGCTTATCAGGGTACGGGTAGAGGAATAGCCTGGTCAACACTTGAATATTTTGAAAATATGGTAGTAGGTGATACTCAACCTGACTTAACTTTGTATCTTGACGTAGATCCTGAGGTGGGCTTAAAACGGGCGGCCGATCGTTCCGAAAAAGATCGCATTGAAAAAGAAAATTTGGTGTTTTTTGAAAATATCCGACAGGGCTATTTAAAACGGTTAAAACAATTTCCACAAAGGATAAAAAAAATCAATGCCAATCGAGATATAGCAGCCGTTACGCAGCAAATTATTCATGAGTTAGAAAAAGCCAGGGAGCAAAGGGTGTTATGACATATTACTGGTTGAAAAAGCACTTGGAACAGTGGCAAGAGGCAATCAATGCTGACAGAAAACCTCAGGCGGTGATAATTAATGGTGCTAAGGGTATGGGAAAAAAGGTCTTGTTACAACAAATTGTAGCTGATTTACTGTGTCGGCAATCAACACCCGCCTGTGGTCAGTGTCAGAACTGTCGTTTACATCAGCAGGGCTTCCATCCTGATGTGGACTTCTTACATCCTGACAAAGAAATCATTAAGGTAAAAATGATTCGTGAACTAACCACTTTTTTTATTTCTACACCACATTGTTCAGACCATAAATTGGCTGTTATAGAAGACGCTCATTTGATGAATACAGCCGCATCTAATGCGCTGTTGAAAATTCTTGAGGAGCCACCGCCGCGTGGATTGTTGTTTTTGTTGACTGATCGTAAGCACAAGTTGATGCCCACAATTCGTAGTCGTTGTATCAGTCTGGATCTGTCATTGAATCATGAAGAGAAAGCCCACTTAGCAGATTGGTTACTCAGAAAAGGCGCTTTTACTGCCAATCAAATAGGACATGCTTTGACCCTTGCTGATTGGCATCCGCTCACCGCCGTATCATTATTAGAAAATGAAGGTGTGAACAATTTTTTTCATCAACTTGATGAGATTTATGCTGCTTTGACAGCTCAACAACCGATTACAGAAGTAGCAAAAAAAATGGCTACTGAAAACAATGTGGAAACCTGGACATTTCTGAACCAATACATCAACTTCATCGCAAAATCAGTTTTGCATCCGGAAAAGACTCAAAATGCAATTGAGCATCCATTAAATCAATTAGTTAAAAAAAACCCGAAAGTGCTTCATCTTATTATGAAATTTACTGACCAGATTCATTTGGTTATGTTAAACTTTAATACACAAGTAAAGAAACAATTACTGATTGAGTCCATGTTGGTAGATTTAAAAAAAGCAGTATAAAAGTGAGGATTAGATTATGACATTTGCAGGAAATATGGCCAAAAAAGGCATACTTTCTTTAAATATTCAAGGTGCTGCTGAATTGCATCAATGTTATATGCCTTTCATCATGCATGGTGGATTGTTTGTTAAAACTAACAATAAATATAGAGTGGGAGATGATGTTTTTTTGATTCTGACATTGGATGCAGATGAAAGAATGCCTATTACAGGTAAAGTCATTTGGATAACACCGAAAGGATCTCAAGGGGGAAAAAGTCAAGGCATAGGCGTGCAAATGGCTGACAATGCGGATATGGAAGTAGTCAAGACGAAAATTCAAAGTATTCTAGCCCCTTATTCTGGTCAGGATATTCCGACGTTTACCATGTAATCATGGATGAGTTTCTCAGTAGTCATGAATTACTCAATTTAGAAGAAGAGTTACGCTCGTCCAACAGCGCCTTATATGTTTACAAAAATGACATTGAAGGCTTGGCTCAGAGTTTTAAATCCTTGTCCTTAAGAACTGGTTGGGCCATTTATTTGTGGGAAAACAACGAAGGATTGCTGAATTTAAAAAGTTCAGAGCCAACAGCTCCTAAAACCGGCACTTTTAAGGAAGCCATAAAGTTTGCTTTGGCCAGAAAGCATTTTTCTGTTTTTGTTTTTCCTATCAATGATAGTGATGCATGGAATGAGGCACATTTGTTTTTTTCAACGATTGATAATGAACTTGATGGTGCGGTGAAATTTTTGTTTATATTGTCGAGGGGGCAAAAACACATTTTTTTTGAAAGAAAAGCCAAAGAGGTTAAATTTAATTTAGGCTTGGATGGTAATTTTGTGCTTCGTGATGGCAAGTGGGTGAATATCAGTGACCTTCCATAACAAAAATGTTCTTATTGCCTGTAGCGACAAGAAGGATCGGCTACAATTTTTTAATTACTTTGATGAGCTTGATGCTGAAAAAATATTTACTGCCAGTGACATCAAACAAATGCGGGAATTATTGGCGCAAACTGATGATCCATTTAATGTAGTGGCTTTTGAAATTTCATCAAAGTGGGTGCAAAACATAGAACAAATCAAGGAAATAGTAGAAACATATTCAAATGTTATTCCTATTGCTTTGGTTTCTACAAAAATGAAATTGACACCCAGTCAAAGAGCAGAAATTGAAAAATATGTTGATGGATTGTTTTTTTCACCAATTTCACAGCCAGAACTGTTGGCCAAAGGTGCCGCCCAGGAGGTTAAACAAGAAAATTTATCAAAGCACAGTGAAAAAATAGATGAGCTGGAAAATTATTTGAGTTTATATTTTCAAATGTCAAGTTTACCCAAAGCATTGATTGATACCAAGAAACATGAATTTATCGAGATGAATGATGCTTTTATCCAGGAATTTGATGTTAAAAAAAATCAATTGAAAGGGCAATATTGGCATAAAGTTTGCCGTTTAAAAAATCCCGGTGATTTATTGAAACTACAGGCTAAGTTAAATGAATCAGGTCATTATTCGCAAAATGCAGTCTTCAAACTTGAAGACAAGGAAGTGCCCTTGCGAATCGAATTTTATACTGCTAATTTTGACAGTAAGTCTTACTATCTGGCTGAATTTCACAATCAGACTGAAAAGCTATTTCATACAAAATTTTTACGATTCTTGAATTTGATTGCCGGTATTGACTTCTCTCCTCACAGCAATCTTAGTGATGTCAAAAAGATGATTAAAACCATTGGTGTTGAATTTTGTTTTGTGGTGAAAAGTAAAGGTAGAGGTGGTAAACAAGAAATTGTATGGGACTGTTCATTGAATAATTATGCGGAATATTACATTGCAAGTTCTCACGAATTCATTCATCGTAAAAGTAAATCACAAGGGGCCATGTTTCTTCCTTCTGATGCGAACAAAGCGATTCCGGCAGATGAATTTCTTAATTTTTATAGAGTGTCTTCATTGATGACATTTGATTGTTCTGTGAATAAAGAAGATGAAGATTATTTGATTGTTGGAGGGTTAAGTCATATAAAAAGGTGGGATTCATTCAAGTTACTATTTGCCCAATTAGCGAACCAATTCAAAAAAAGTCAGGCATTTCAGGCTTTACAAAAATCACATGAGTCAGAAAGTCGTTATGACGTGCTAACTGAATTGTTGAATCGCAGATATATCATCAAAACTATTGAAACTGCGATTGAGCAAAACATCAAATTAAAAACCACCATGGCGTTGTTGTTTATTGATTTGGACCGTTTCAAAATCATCAATGACTCCCTGGGTCATGATGTAGGGGATGATGTCTTAGTTAATGTGGCTAAAATCCTGCAAACCAATGTTGGCCATTATGGAGTTGCAGCAAGATATGCGGGGGATGAGTTTCTGGTTTTTTTATATAAAGATATCGACAAGGATAAAGTGGCAGAAGTTGCCAATAATATACTTATAGATGCTGCCAATCCAATAAAAATCAGTAACGGCAGTGAAATCACGCTGACATTATCAATTGGTGGCTCTTATTTCCCAGAACATGGAAGTACGGTTAGTAAATTGATAAAAAATGCTGATGTGGCACTTTATAATGCTAAATTAAATGGAAAAAACCGTTATGTTTTGTTTGATGATTCTCTGGATGGTGATCATGCTAAACAAAGTGAAGAAATGGTTAGAAATCTTCAAGCAGCAATTGATCAAGATCAAATTGATGTTTATTACCAGCCCAAAATTGATGCAAACAGTGAAGATATTATTGGTTTTGAAGCGTTGGTGCGTTGGGAGCATCCTGAACTGGGTTTAATCAGTCCTGGCTTATTTATTCCTTTGGCAGAGCAATCAGAACTCATTTTTCCTATCGGTTTGTTAGTGATAGAAAAAGCATGTAAATGTCTTAAAAAATGGCAAGAGAGGTATAAATTACCTTTAAGCATGTCAATTAACCTTTCTCCCATTCAACTTAATGATAAAAACCTCACCGATAAAATAAGTCATGTGATTGAGTCTATTGGTATCCATCCAAGTCATATTGATTTTGAAATTACTGAAAGTGAAAAATTCAAAAGTGTGAAAGACGCCTTGTTAACTTTCAAAAAAATAGTGAGTTTGGGATGTACGCTTTCTATTGATGATTTTGGTACAGGTCATTCTACCCTGGATTATCTTAGAAAAATTCCGGCAAAAACCTTAAAGATCGATCAGGTATTTGTTAAGAACATTGGATTAAGTCCAGATGATGAAGCGATCCTCGATGCCACTATCGATATGGCTAAAAGAGTGGGGCATCATATTGTTGCAGAGGGAGTGGAGACAGAAGAGCAACGGATTTATTTAACCAATAAAGGTTGTGATTATTTTCAAGGTTATTTGTTCAGTCGGCCTTTGCCTGTCAAAGAAATTGAAAGAATTTTGCATCAAAGGGAAGAAATTTTAGAAAAATAATAATCAAGGAGTGAACTAAATTGAAAACATCACAGTCAAAGCAGGCAATTCAATGAACTCAACTGAAGAAAAGATGTCTGAAAAAACGCTCGATGCAGAATTGGTTAATCAAGCAAAGCAAGGAAAAATGAAAGCGTTTGAATTGTTGGTTAACAGATACCAACAAAAAGTTGCCAATGTGATTGCGAAATTTGTCAAAGACAGGCATGAAATTCAAGATGTGGCACAGGAAGTCTTTATTAAAGTTTATCGTGCACTGCCGAATTTCAGAGGTGAGAGTTCTTTTTATACCTGGATTTATAGGATAGCTGTCAATACTTCAAAAAATCATCTGGTTTCAAAGTCCAGAAGAATTCAAAATGCCCCCGTTGAATTTGAAGAAGCAGAAAATTTCAGCAGTAATGAAGATCACAGGAACTTGGATACCCCAGATGCTGTCTATGCAAGGGGAGAGTTAGAACAAACCATGTCAAAGGCTATTTCTACGCTGCCTGAAGATTTAAAAACGGCCATTGTGCTTCGAGAAGTAGATGGCATGAGTTATGAAGAAATAGCAGAAAAGATGGATTGTCCTATTGGCACAGTTAGATCAAGAATTTTCAGGGCTCGTGACGCCATAGATCAGGCTATGAGACCTTTGTTACAAGATGAGAGTATGAGAAAACAAAATGTCAGATAAGTCAAATCAAAATATTTCAGAACTTATGGATGGTGAATTGTCGAGAGATTGCAGTAAGTTCTTGCTGAAAAGAATGCAATCAGACAGCGAGTTGAGAAGTAGCTGGAATACTTATCACATGTTAAGATCGTGTCTACAAAAAGAACATGACGCGCCTTTAATACAAAACCTCGGTATTGCAGTTTTAGCAAAAATTGGTGAAAATGATCATCAGGAAGCAACCGCTGTAAAAAACACCAATCGTTGGCTCAAAGGTTTGACTGGTAGCGCCATTGCAGCCTCTGTGGCATTATTTGCGGTATTTTCATTCAACAATATGAATCAAATAGATCAGGATGTTAACCACCCGAACTTTGCCAAGACTTCAAAACAATTGATTAACCCCCCTAATGCAACTGTGGTGCGAGTTGAACAACCAGTGCGCTATAGTCGTTTCCCTTCGTTGACACCTCAGGTTCAAGAATACATCAATGAGTCTAATAATCAGCCCATGATACCTGTTTATTATAATACCGATTATATCAATAATCTAATTATCAAAGCACGTACACAAAACACCCAGAACCAAGTCGAAGAATGAATCGTGTAGCCAGAGTCGTTGCTCAAGGCAGGGATTCGGTGACTCTTCAATTACAAAAAGTAGAAAAGTGTGCTGGTTGTACAGGAAATTGTGACAAGCCACTTTTCAATTTGTTTTCGATGAAAAAAAGTGTGTTTATTTTGAGCCACAATCACACAAATTACCAAATTGATGACAAAGCCGGATTGTTATCGCAAAAATTATCATTAGGTCAATTACTTGTCATTCATATTTCGGATCGCGATTTATCTACCTTCAGCGGATTGCTGTATTTACTGCCAATTTTGCTTTTTATAGCCACATTATCTGCAGGTCATTATGTTGGCAAATGGTTAGGCCTGGAAACCGATTTAACCGCATTGTTTGGTTTGTTACTGGGATTTTGTTTGGTGTTTTTAATTATGAAAAGTAACTTGATCGCCCAACACTTGAAAATTAGGCCATTAGTCACGATTTTAGGGGTTAATGGCACTAAAGACTGAATTAGCAGTCTATCTGAACATTCTTATCAACGATGGAGTTAAACATGAAAAAAATATGGTTTTTGATTTCACTTCTTACAATGACATCAGTTTCCCTGGCAAAAGTAACCAATTTGCCAGATTTTACTGAATTGGCCAAGCTAACAGGACCAGCTGTGGTTAATATTACTGCCCGGGACAATGCCGATGAAAATGAATTAAGCCGAGCAAATCCGAATGAAGAGTTATTCCGCTTTTTTGGTATACCAAATCCTGATCAGCCCCAAAATCGCGACCGTGTATCAGGTGGTTCAGGCTTTATTATCTCCAGTGATGGAGTCATTTTGACTAACCGACATGTCATTGAAGGCGCCGATAAAATAACAGTCAGATTACTTGATCGCAGGGAATTTGAAGCTGAAATCATTGGTGAGGATGAGGCCAGTGATATTGCTGTATTAAAGATTGAAGGTAAAGAGTTACCAACGCTGAAAATTGGTTCGGCCGATGATTTACAAATAGGTGAATGGGTGATGGCGATTGGTTCGCCACTAAGTTTCCAAAATTCAGTCACTAAAGGCATAGTCAGTGCCAAAGGTAGACAAATTGGTAGACAACAATATGTGCCCTATATTCAATCTGATGTGCCTATTAATCGTGGCAATTCTGGAGGTCCTTTAATCAACCTAAATGGTGAAGTGGTTGGTATCAATACCCTGATTTTCTCGAACACTGGTGGTTATATGGGTATTTCTTTTTCTGTACCGATTGATGTGGCCATGCATGTGGCAGAACAATTACAAACCACGGGAGAAGTTAAAAGAGGCTTGTTGGGCGTAGGAATAGAGAATGTAACACAAGCCATGGCCGATTATCTGGGTATGAAAAAGCCAACAGGTGCCCTAGTCAATCAAGTTTCAGAAGGCAGTGCTGCTGATAAAGCTGGGGTTAAAGTAGGTGATGTCATTACCGAATTTAATGATGTCAAAGTAGATTCCAGTGAAGCTTTACCACCGATCGTTGGAAAAGTGATGCCCAATACCAAAGTTGAACTTGAGGTGTTCAGAGATGGTAAGTCAAAATTATTAACCGCCAAGCTGGATGCTTTAAATCCAAACGTACAAGCCGGTGTTGATTCCAATAATGATTCAGAAGTGAAAGCAGGAATTGGGTTTTCGGTCAGTAAGCTGTCTGAGCAAGATAAGGAGCGTACCGGAGAAAACACTGGTGTGATAGTAACCGATATTACCAATAAAGACATAGAGCGGGCTAACCTTCGCATTGGTGATGTGATTAAGCGTGTAGACAAGAAAGACATAGAAAATCTAAGTGATTTCAGTGATGCCATTGATGGACTGAATGAGGATGAACCTTTGGTGTTATTAATCAAACGAGGTGCTGGCAGCACGTTTATTGTGATTGAACGCTAAGCATTATCAGTATAAAATACCCGCAAATCCCATGTAACTCATGGGATTTGTTGTTTTTGGCTAATTGATTTTATAGGCGTTCATGAAAAATATTCGCAACTTTTCCATTATTGCTCACATTGACCACGGTAAATCGACCTTGGCAGATCGTTTTATTCAAATTTGTGGTGGATTGTCTGAGCGCGAAATGGCGCAACAAGTTTTGGACAGTATGGATATTGAGCGTGAACGTGGAATTACCATTAAATCCCAAGCAGTTTGTCTTGAATTTAAGTCTCAGACAGGCGAAATATATCAGTATAACTTAATTGACACCCCCGGCCATGTAGACTTTTCTTACGAGGTTTCTCGCTCGCTGGCGGCTTGTGAAGGCGCTCTTTTGGTAGTTGATGCTGCTCAGGGTGTTGAAGCACAATCCGTTGCTAATTGTTACACAGCCATCGAAATGGGCTTGGAAGTTATTCCGGTGATTAACAAAATTGATTTGCCTTCAGCAGATATTGAAAAAGTCAAACTTGAAATTGAAGAAATCATTGGTATTGATGCTTCCAATGCGTTACTGGTTTCTGCCAAAACCGGACAGGGAATTGATTCGGTTCTTGAGGCCATTGCTGAGTTAATACCTGCTCCAAAAGGCAATCCAGAAGCACCGTTACAAGCTTCTATTATTGACTCATGGTTTGATAATTATCTTGGCGTGGTCTCGTTGATTCGTATTTTTAATGGCGAATTGGCTGTCAAGGATAAAATACAAATCATGTCTCTTAAGACAGATCAGTTAGTAGATGGCCTAGGGAAATTCACCCCTAAAAGAACTCCCGGAAAAGACTTGAAATGTGGTGAGGTGGGTTATTTGACTGCTTCAATCAAAGATGTTCATGGCGCTCCCGTTGGAGACACCATTACCCATATGCAAAATCCTGCCAAAGAGCCGTTGGCTGGTTTCATGGAGTCTCAGCCCAGAGTTTTCGCTGGTTTG
>JAGRJR010000051.1 GCA_020442635.1 Lysobacterales bacterium | reverse complement strand
GCCACTATCTACCGGCTTTCACTACCGGTGACAAACAACCTTTTTTAAACACCACTTTCCTTTATGAGTTGCTAGAAAATGGCCAATCATCCATAGAAGGCAGAATTGATATTGAGAGCCATCAGCAACAATCGATTCATGGCATACGACTCAGCTTTAGCGACATCATCATGTTGGGCACCCCAAGTTCCTCGGTATTTTATCTGGCAGTCAACCTCACCGATTTTGCCAATGAATTAAGTGAGCGAACTCGCTTAGGTACGGCGCTGTGTATCTTAGATGCCAACACCGACAGAATCACTATCAAACAAGGTAACATCGCATATAAAGGCTTATTTAGATATTACAGTTGCTCTGCAGAAAATATTTTTATACCTTTGAGTCAAATTGTTGGCGGATTTAAAAACTTGGATCAAGGCATCAAGCAAATGTACATCAAGCAGGCCAACGCAGCCAGCTTATGGCCAGCTGCAGTGTCTCGAACCATCCATGACAGCACAACTTACATTGCCTGGTTTTTTGCTCATATCAAAAAGCAAAACTCCAGAGCCTTATTAAATTATCGATTGGTTCAAAAACAACTAAATCGACAATTCAGTCACCGACAGCGCCTGTTGAACATTCAACAAATGTCGCTGGCAAATGGTGACAACCCGCTAATGAGTTACACCAATATTTTGTTTAAAAACTCAATTTTTGACATCAGTTTGCACCAACTGTCCTGGCTACGCACCATTTTGGGCTCAGAAGCACATCAAATTAAAAGTGAAAATAACCTCAATCAATACTTCAGGGTCAAGCACCTTAGTATGGAATTAGATGGAAATAGCCATGAAATCAATCAGTTACCATTGATGAAGAAAGTGGCACTTTCAGCCCATCCCTGGTATAGCAAGGAAGTAGAAGAATTAAGAAAACCCCAAACAGACATCAAAAAACTGGATTATTTATTATTCAAACACCTGGCTTTCATATGGCACAACTGCGCCAAAGTTTGGGTCTATGCTGTACGAACTTCGTGGCTTGGCCGTTTTATTTGGCGCAAATCAAAACACAAAAACCTGGTCAGGAGAATGAGCAGCACTTATGCCTTAATTGCAGATCTGGCCTTAATCAAATGGTCACTTAAAAAAGAAAACAACACTGAATTCACAGGGTTTCTGGCACAATGTAATCAGCAACTGCTGATTCAAATGAGTGTCTTACGACAATACCTGAACAATAACAATGATGAAAACACCAAATTCATCCTCAAACAATCCATGCGTGACAGTTTTTACCTAAGTCAAAAGAGCCTTAATCAGTGTATAAACAGCGCATTCAATCGCGTTGCTGCGTTGTTGTTAAAAATCATTGTTTTCCCGTTTGGAAAACCTTTTCACCAAGCAAGCTTTGCCACTAATAATAATGAAATTTTGGTCGATCAACAAATGGTCAAAGAACTGGCACAAAACAACAGTATTTTGGCCAGAATATCAAATGCATCTGATCAGTTAAGGCAAGTAAAAAACATTGAAATAGCAGTCAACAATGCCACAGGTATCGCTGTAACCACCAAAAATCATCAGGTCTTGATAGACCGAACCCTCGCCGCGGGCATTATCAGCGTTGAACAAGCTGAACAAATCAGAACCGCTTACGATTTAATTCACGAATTAGAACTTATTAATCATTTCGGAAATAACCATGAAAACTAAAAATATTAAAAAAGTGGCCATCTTAGGCGCTGGTGTCATGGGCGCACAAATCGCTGCCCATTTTACCAATGCCGGGATACCAGCCATCCTTTTTGACCTGGCCGCCAAAGAAGGCGACAAAAATGGCATAGTAAACAAAGCCATCGCCAACCTGAAAAAACTAAAACCAGCACCCTTGGGTGACAGTAAGGTTTTATCCATGATTGAACCTGCTAACTATGAAGATGACTTGAGTCGTCTGAAAGAGGCAGACTTAATCATTGAAGCCGTGGCTGAACGCATGGACATTAAGAAGTCTGTCTATGACATGGTTGAAGATTACATCAATGCTGATGCCATTTTTGCCACCAACACTTCTGGCTTGAGCATCAATGAACTGGCCACCGTATTACCTGACTCTTTGCAAAGCAAGTTCTGTGGCGTTCACTTTTTTAATCCACCTCGTTACATGCATTTGGTTGAAATCATTCCAACAGCAAACACCCATCAAAATGTGGTTGATGATCTGGAAGCGGTGTTGACCACTGTGGTGGGTAAAGGTGTCATCATCGCCAAAGACACACCTAACTTCATTGCTAACCGCATCGGTGTATTCTCGATTGTTTCAACCATGTACCATGGTGCGCAGTTTGGCATTCCATTTGAAACCATTGATGCTTTAACCGGCGTGTTAATTGGTCGACCCAAGTCAGCCACTTTCAGAACAGCCGACGTAGTTGGTTTAGACACCTTGGCACATACCATCACCACCATGAAAAATGGTTTACCTGATGATCCCTGGCACCAGTATTTTGTTCATCCTGAGTGGATGACTGCGTTGATTGAAAAAGGCGCATTGGGGCAAAAATCAGGAGCCGGTGTTTACATGAAAAAAGGCCGTGACATTCTGGTTCTTGACACTCACAAAGGTGAATACGTTGCACAAAATACTGAGATTGATCCGCAAGTGCTCGAAATCATGAAGAAAGGCAATCCACAAGATCGCTTGACTGACTTACATGCACTGAAAGATTCTCCTCAGGCACAATTCCTGTGGTCAATTTTCCGTGACTTGTTCCATTATTGTGCGACACAACTAGAGCACATTGCGGACACGGCACGTGACATTGATTTTGCCATACGTTGGGGATTTGGTTATGGTCAAGGCCCCTTTGAAACTTGGCAGGCCTCTGGTTGGAATCGCATTGTTTCTTTGATTGTCGATGACATTGATGCAGGTAAAACCATGGCTTCATCACCATTGCCTTCGTGGGTCATGAAAGTCGATGGTGCGCACAGCGCTGATGGTTCTTACTCTGCAGCTGATGACACCTTCAAACCACGCTCTACAGCAGCTGTTTACCAACGTCAATTGTTCCCCGAACTGTTGATTTCAGAAACAGCTGATTACGGTGAAACCATTTTTGAAGACGATGACATACGCATTTGGCACCAAGGTGATGATATCGCAATTGCCAGCTTCAAAACCAAAAAACACATCATTGCTGAAGGTGTTTTGAAAGGCTTGCGCAAAGCCGTCGCCATTGCTGAAAAAGACTATAAAGGTCTGATTGTTTGGCAAACCGAAGAACCATTCACTTTCGGGGCCAATCTGGCACCTGCTGCGATGGCCATTGCCGCCGGTCAGGTTGATGCGGTCGAACAATCAGTAGACTTCTTCCAGCAAACATCACAAACACTGCGCTTCAGCGCCGTTCCTACCATCATGGCTACACGTGGCATGGCTTTGGGTGGCGGTTGTGAATTCTCAATGAATGCAACTGGGGTAGTGGCTGCCTTTGAAACTTACATTGGCTTGGTTGAAGCCGGTGTGGGCTTGTTACCTGCTGGTGGTGGTTTGAAAGAAATTGCCAGACGCACAGCCGCTGAGTCATTTGGTAAAGACCTTTATCCTATGCTTGAGCACTACTTCAAGAAAGTGGCGATGGCTGCTGTTGCAGGCAGTGCTTTGGAAGCCAAAGAAATTGGTTTCCTGAAAGCCAATACCGAAGTGGTGATGAATGCCAAAGAAATCCTGTATGTTGCCAAAGCGAAAGTGAATTACTTGCATGACAAAGGCTATGTCCCACCAGCCAATGAGCAGGCCATCAGGGTCGCTGGAGAGCCCGCCATTGCTAATATGGAGATGATTTTAGCCAACATGATTGAAGGCAACATGATTTCAGAACATGACTATGAAATTGCCAAGCGCATTGCTATCGTTATCGCTGGTGGTTACGTCGATGCCGATTCGTTGGTTACAGAGCAATACTTGCTTGATTTAGAACGTAAATACTTTATGGAATTGATACAAACACCAAAAACCCTAGCACGTATCGAACACACTTTAACAACCGGCAAACCTTTGCGTAACTAATAGGAATAATTATTATGAAACCAGTATATATTGTAGAAGCTGTCAGAACACCTATCGGTAAAGCGCCCAGAGGTATGTTCAATAAAACCCGTCCGGATGATCTTTTGGCCCGTTGTTTGTCAGAAATCATTGGCAGAAACCCTTCATTTGACCCACAAAACATTGGTGATGTGGTGATTGGTTGCGCCATGCCAGAAGCAGAGCAAGGCATGAATGTAGCGCGTATCGCTACATTACTGGCAGGCTTGCCAGAAAGTGTGCCTGCCATGACCATCAACCGTTTTTGTTCATCGGGTATCCAAGCGGTGGCCATTGCTGCCCAACAAATCGCCACGGGTCAAATGGAAGCGGCGATTGCAGGTGGGACTGAAAGCATGAGTATGGTACCCATGATGGGTCATAAAATTGCCATGAACCCTGCCGTTTTTGCTGAGGATTCTGAAGATGTGGCCATTGCGTACGGCATGGGCATCACTGCTGAAAAAGTGGCCGAACAGTGGCAGGTCAGTCGCAAAGCACAAGATGCTTTTGCGGTTGAAAGTCACAACCGTGCCATCAACGCCATTCAAAACGGTTATTTTGATGACGAAATCATTCCGGTTGAAATCACCAGTAAGCGCCCAGATTTTAGCAATGCAGGCAACATTGTTACGACCAGAACTGTTGATACCGATGAAGGCCCAAGGCCCGGTTCTTCAGTTGAAACACTCAGCCAATTGCGTCCCGTGTTCCGCATGGGCGGTTCTGTGACAGCAGGTAATGCCTCGCAAATGTCTGATGGCGCTGGCGCTTTGTTGTTGTGTAATGAAGAAGTTTTAAAACGTGACAATTTGACACCGATTGCCATGTTCCATGGATTTTCTGTGGCTGGTGTTCCACCTGAAATCATGGGTATTGGTCCCATCAAAGCCATTCCAAAAGTCTTGAGCTTAACCGGCATCAAGCAGGACGATTTAGACTGGATCGAGCTGAATGAAGCCTTCGCTGCTCAAGCATTGGCAGTGATTGGCGAATTGGGCCTAAACCCAGAAAAAGTTAACCCGAATGGCGGTGCCATTGCCTTAGGTCATCCCTTGGGGGCCACCGGCGCTTGTCGTGCGGCCACAGCCATTCACGGTTTGCGTAGAACCGGCGGCAAATACGGCATGGTCACTATGTGCATTGGTACCGGTATGGGCGCAGCCGGACTGATCGAAGCACTGTAATTATTATTTATCAATAAATCTTAAAGCTTCCAACAAAGCCCGTGAAAACCTCTTCACGGGCTTTGTCTTATAATATTTGACATCTCATGAACTAGTTGATATCGCATCTGTCAAATTAAAATGTTTCACATTAATCTATCAAAAATATGGCTACCGGCATTGTTACTTATCTTTCAGTGCAGCACCATTGAGAAGCAATTTGATAGCACAAAAATTCAAAATACGATTACAGTTGAGCAAAGTCTTGATGACGACATCGATCAACTTGACGAATCCGATACACAGCTTATTACAGTTGAAAATCAGATTTCTGATTTTTTTCCAGACATTCCAAATGAATCCATACAGCATCTCTCAGTCGGAGCTATTCGTGCGCCACCTATATTCCTCACTAGAAATTAATCTCGAGTCAATCCCTTAGGGTATTGACCTATTAAATTTGTCATTCAATTTTGATTCAGGTCTTCTAAAACTGGTCAAAATATTTTTGAGGAAAAAAAATGAAACATTTAACTTTATACTCTTTGGGAGAGATCAGCCAAGTGGCCTCTCCTGCATTCGAACCCAATATGGACCTTACAGCACCAGCCACTTCAGTCTTCACTGATTTCAGCATCTATCACCCCTTTGACTTGTCTCATGAAACATTGGCAAGACAAGCCATTTACCTGATGCAAGTGGCACATGTTCGATTAAAATTTGTGGTCGATGACAACGACCAATTTTTGGGTGTTGTGACCACACAGGAACTCAACAATCAGGAAATCATTAAAAAGGTTGCACAGGGGTTCACTGAAGATGAACTCACTGTAGCTGAATTTATGAAACACAAATCCGAACTTTCTGCCATCAGTTATGAAGACTTGCTTCAGGCCAACATCGGAGACGTACTTCAAATTCTAAAAAGTATTGCTTCTCAGCATTGTTTGGTTATCAATCAATCCAGTCAAAAAATTCAAGGTATTATTTCAAGCAGTGACATTGCACGGAGTTTGCGAGTGCCTCATGACATGATGAATACGCCAGATTTTGTCGATGTATTTAAGGTCATCAGGCCAGATTATCTGGATAAACAAATGGATCATTTAAGAAGCACCTTATCTTAATGAAACATTTTTATAAATCAAAAAAGCCCCTGCAAAACAGGGGCTTTAAGTATCATGATTTAATAAAATCAGTGTTTTTGTAGCAGCTGTAAAATACTTGAGAAGTCTTTACCGCCAGCGCCTGTGCCTTGGTGGATTTGATACAGTTGTGTGGCCAGTGCACCCAAAGGCGTGGCACTTTTTGATTTAGCGGCCAGTTCCTGAGACAAACCCAAATCCTTGCTCATCAGATCAACCATGAAACCACCTTGGTAATCATTACTGGCTGGTACATTAGGCATCACATCAGGATAAGGATTATAAACTTGCAAGGACCAGTTATTACCCGAGCTGGCTTTCATGATTTCTGACATCACTTTGGGGTCCAAACCTTGTTGTGCGCCCATATTCAAAGCTTCAGCAGTACCAATCATGTGAATCGCCAACAACATGTTGTTACAAATTTTAGCCACTTGACCAGCACCAGAAGCACCGGCGTGGAAGATGTGCCTGCCCATGGCACTCAAGACTGTTTTAGCGGCTTCAAAATGAGCAGCTTCACCACCACAAATAAAAGTCAGGGTGCCTGCATCAGCAGCAGCTGTACCACCAGAAACCGGGGCATCAATCATGGCAATGCCTTTGCGTTCACAGGCTTGTGCTACGGCTCTGGCATCATCTGCAGCAATGGTAGAAGAATCGATAATCAGCACATCTTTTTTGACATGATCAATCAGTCCATTGTTACCTATGTACAACGATTTCACGATGGCACCATTAGGTAACATTGAAATGATGACATCAGCGTCTTCAATGGCGGATTTGGCATTCTCAGCGGAATTCGCCCCTGCAGATTTCAAATCAGCAACGGCTTTGGCATTTAAGTCATAGACTGTGACATTGAAGCCGTTTTTAATGAGGTTCTTGGCCATGGGACCACCCATGTTACCCAAACCAATAAAAGCAATATTTTGACTCATAAATATACCTATTTTTTTATATCTGGTTGAGTAAAAAAGGCCTCAACCATTGATGGTGTAATTTCTTCGACCGATTGTACACTCCACGCCGGTTGATTGTCTTTATCAATCAACAGCGCTCTTATACCCTCTGGCAAGTCAGAATGCATGGCACATTGGGTTGACATGGTAAGTTCCATATCAAAAACTTCAGAAAGGCTCATGTGCTTGGCCCGTCTAATTTGTTCACGCACTAAACACAGCGTCATTGGACAACCATTGAGCAAAGCCTTGGCCGCAAAACCCATCCATTTATCATCGGTATCCAGTTCTTTGAACTGCTGTACCACTTCAGCCAAATCTACCGGCGCCATCAATTCGTTAATCAGTTCGTAGTTAACCCATAATTGACTCTCATGAACCCGTTGTTCCATTTGAGCCGATTGAATCGCCAAAGTGATACCATCATGGGTTCCATCCGATTCCAGTATGGCCATTTGCATTTCACCCAAATCATCGGTATGCACCGCAAAGTCTGCCAATTTAGTGAATAAAGCGTCTGCAGCATTCATGCGTGCACCGGTCATACCCAAAAATTCAGCGCAACGTCCAGGCATGCGGTTAAAAAACCAGGAAGCACCCACATCTGGATACAAGCCAATGGTTACCTCAGGCATCGCAATCATAGAACGTTCAGTGACAATACGGTGAGAACCACCCACAGCCAGGCCCAATCCGCCACCCATCACAATACCATCCGCATAAATAATTACAGGTTTGGCATAATTGTGAATGGTTTGATCCAGTTGATATTCCTTGGTGAAAAACTCATGGGCTTTTTCTGGCACATCACCTGCAGCGGTTGCTTTCATGGAGTTGTATAACATCACCACATCGCCACCGGCGCAAAAGGCTTTTTCACCAGCACCCTCAACCCAAACAACTTTAACTTCGTCATTATTCGCCCAGTCATCCAAGGTGGCTTGCAGAGCTTCAATCATATCAGTGGATAAAGCATTCAATGCTTTGGGTTTATCCAAAACAATTTTACCCAATAATCCAAAATCAGCTTCCACCAACTTGGTTTTGATGTATTCGCTCAAAGCATGCGCTTGTTCAGTATCAGTTGCACTCATCAGATAATCACCTCGGTAGCACCTTCTTGTAATATCTTGCGTGAAATAATCAATCGCATGATTTCATTGGTACCTTCCAAAATTCTGTGCACACGCGCATCACGCACATGACGTTCCAATGGATACTCTTTGATGTAGCCATAACCACCATGTAACTGCAAAGCCTCATCACAAATCTGAAAACAAGCGTCAGTGGCAAAGCGTTTGGCCATCGCACAATAAGCTGTGGCTTGTGGGTCCTTATGATCCAATTTGTGTGCCGCCAAACGAACCATTTGGCGAGCAGCAATCAAATCTGTCAACATATCCGCCAATTTGAATTGTAAAGCCTGGAAAGAAGCCAGTGTTTTACCAAATTGTTTGCGCTCCAGCATATACGCTTGCGCCTGGTTCAAAGCGGCTTGTGCGGTACCCAATGAGCAGGATGCAATGTTGATGCGTCCACCATCCAAACCTTTCATGGCGAATTTAAAGCCTTCGCCTTCTTCACCAATCAGGTACTCAGCTGGAATTTTGACGTCTTCAAAGGTAATTAAACGGGTTGGTTGTGAATTCCAGCCCATTTTGTCTTCCTTTTTACCGTATGAAATACCTTCGGCATCAGCTGGCACCATAAAACAGGAAACGCCTTTGGGGCCTGCTTCACCGGTTCGTGCCATCACGATCAGAATATCAGTTGAGCCGGCACCAGAGATAAAGGTTTTACTACCATTGAGGGTATAGCCTTCGGCTGTTTTGGTCGCTGCTGTTTTCAAATTTCCAGCATCAGAACCATGGCTAGGTTCGGTCAGACAATAAGATGCCAACAACTCACCAGAAGTGAGCTTGGTGCCCCATTCTGAAGCCAGGGCTTCACTGCCAAATGTAGTTAACATCCAGGCACACATGTTATGAATGGTTAAATAAGCCGTGGTTGAAGTACAGTGTTTTGACATTTCTTCAAAAATCAATGAAGCATCCAAACGACTCAAACCCAAACCACCATACTGTTCAGGAGAATAGATACCTAAAAAACCCAATTCTCCCGTGTTTTTAATCACATCGACCGGAAAAAAGCTTTCTTCATCCCATTTGGCCGCATGCGGCGCCATTTCACTGGCGGCATACTCTTTGGCCGCATCGACAAAAGCTTGTTGGTCTTCGTTTAACTCAAAATTCATTGAAGTTTCCTTTACAAGTTAATGGTGGCATTTGGCGCAGCATCGTGAGGAATGTCATCTTCAAACCAGCGCGCTGTGACGGTTTTGGTTTCGGTGTAGAAACGAACCGCTTGTTTACCATAAGCATGTTGGTCACCGTAGAATGATTTGCGCCAACCGGTGAATGAGAAGAATGGTAATGGCACAGGAATTGGAATATTGATTCCCACCTGACCGACTTTGATGTCGTGTTGAAATTTACGCGCAGCGGCCCCGGAAGAAGTAAACAGTGAGGTACCATTACCGTATGGGTTGTTGTTAATCAGTTCAATGGCTTCTTCCAATGAGTCTGCGGTCATGACACACAATACCGGGCCAAAAATTTCTTCCTGGTAAATACTCATATCAGTGGTTACATTATGGAACAAGCTGGGACCCATCCAGTTACCATTCGGGTAACCTTCCACTTCCAGACCACGGCCATCCAATAATAAATCAGCGCCCTCTTCGACACCTTTGGCTATCAAAGCCTCGACCCGCGCTTTGGCTTGTGGAGAAATCAATGGGCCATAAAATGATTCTGGATTTTTCCAGTAACCGGGTTTCATTTCTGACATTTTGCCTTTGATGTCATCAATCCAGTTTTTCGCCTCACCAACCAAAACAGCGACTGAAATGGCCATACAACGTTGACCCGCTGCTCCACAAGCTGATCCCGCGATGTTATTAATGACTTGGTTTTTATTGGCATCAGGCATGACCACCATGTGATTTTTAGCACCGGCAAAAGCCTGAACACGTTTCAGGTTATCGGTGCCGGTTTTATAAATATGCTCACCCACAGGTACAGAACCCACAAAAGAAATGGCTTCTATGTCCTTGTGATTCAAAATTTGATCCACCTGATCTTTACCGCCATGAACCACTTGCAAAACATCTTTTGGAAAACCTGCTTCATAAAACAGTTCAGCCAGTCTCATGGGGGTGTTTGGATCCTGCTCAGATGGTTTGAGCACGAATGTATTGCCACAAACCACAGCCATAGGAAACATCCACAATGGAATCATCGCTGGAAAATTAAAAGGCGTGATGCCCGCACAAACACCCAACGGTTGAATCAAGGAATAGGTATCCACTTTGGAAGCCACATTTTCTACAGTTTCACCCATCATCATAGAAGGAATATTGGCTGCATGTTCAGCCACTTCAATACCACGCCAAACATCACCTTTGGCATCCTCGAAGTTTTTGCCGGTTTCTTCCGCCAAAATTTCTGCCAATTCGTCATGGTGCTTTTTCAATAAATGCTGAAAGTTCAACATCATTCTGGCACGTTGTGTCACAGGCACATCTTTCCATGTTTCAAATGCTTTTTTGGCTGAAGCAATGGCGCGCTCCATTTCATCGGCTGTTGCCAAAGGAACCTGGCAAATCACTTCTTGTGTTGCCGGATCAGTTACATCCAACCAGTCAGCTGATTCGCTGATCACTGATTGACCATCAATAAACATAGAAACTTTACGTGTCATAGATATACCTTTAATTTTGTCAGTCGGCTAAACCCAATTCAGTTATTACACAGCACTGTTTGGATATGAAAAGGGTTTGTGAAAAGCCCATTGCACAACTGCAAACAGAAATCGGGTTTAGGTTATAAGAGACCTTTGCTCGATTCTGGGCAAATGAAAAAAAGAATTAAAAATGTGCCAATCAAGGCGAAAAATGCAGTCCAATACACAGCTATTTCGCTTTTTATCTTTGTTCATGAATTGAGCAAAGGTCTCGGACAGCATTTGACTAAATAGTTGAGTTGAAAAAATAAATGTCACACGTGTAAAAAGCGATGATGGGAATGGGTATAAAAACTGGGTCGCTGTATTTATTTTCATGATTCTCCTGTAGTATTAATATACCTAAATTAGAGATTCATTACAATAGATTTACATTGAAAAATCCTGGCCCAAATAGACTTTCCTGACATCAGGATTACTGATAATTTCCTCAGGCCTGCCCTCCGCAAGCTTACCACCTTCTCTTAAAACATAAGCACGATCACAAATTCCCAGGGTTTCACGAACGTTATGATCAGTTATCAATATCCCAATATTTTTGTTTTTCAGATGATAAACAATTTTTTGAATGTCAATGACTGATACTGGATCCACACCAGCAAAAGGCTCATCTAATAAAATATATTTGGGTTCCATAGCTAAAGACCTGGCAATTTCAACCCGTCGCCTTTCGCCACCTGATAAACTGATTCCCAGCTGATTTTTTACATGCTCTACATTCAGTTCTTCAAGTAGTTCAAGACAGCGATTCTGCTTATCTGATTTGGATAAGTCCTTACGTAATTCAAGCACAGCCATGATATTATCCTTAACCGATAATTTGCGAAATATTGAGGCTTCTTGAGGTAAATAACCTAATCCTAGTTTGGCTCTTTCATGCATGCCAAACCTGGAGGCATCCACACCATCAATCAATATTCTACCACCGTCAACAGGTATAAGCCCCACAATCATATAAAAGCAAGTGGTCTTGCCTGCCCCATTAGGTCCCAACAATCCAAAAACCTCGCCTTGTTCCAGATTGAATGAAACCGATGAAATGACTTGTCGTTTTTGATAAGTCTTGGCTATCTCAACAACTTCAATCATTATCGGGTTCTATTTCCATGCGAAATTGTTGTGCACTTTCTTCACCAATTGCTTTTATTTCCTGCGTTTGAAGATCAAATTCTATTTCTTCTCCTTTGGTCACCCCAATGTTACTGGTGATCACCACATTACCTTTGAGCAAAACCTTCTCATCCTTTTTGTGGTAGTTTATTTCATTGGCATTGATGACCATCTTGCTGTTGTCATCCATCATCTGTTCCATGTAGACTTGATCTCCTTTCAAAAGTACATTGTTAATGCCTTTGTCCCCATGATATATCAACCCATAAGTAGACTTTATCAACATACTGCCTTGTTGTATGGTCACACCTTTTTTACATTCAGTCTGGTTCACTTTGCCTTTGTGAGCACATCCAGGTCCTTCCAGAATGATTTTAGCATTACGGTCACTTTCCAAAGCCAATGAATGACCCGCAAAAAATGTCAAAGCCATGATTGTTTTAATTTTCAAATTCAGCATACATCTCTTCCAATATTTCAACACTCTCATCTGTAAAGTTAATGACTGAGCCCACTCCAGTCATCAACATGCCAGCTTTTACCACATTAATAACCCCTTTTCCTCGCCCTGTTTTGCGAATCACATCAACTACAAAATCACTGGTTTCAATAGTCAATGCTGCTTGTTTATCAGAGTTAAGCAACAAGTTAACCTTATCAGGAAAGTAGATTTCAGTTTGTTCAGGGTTGATTTCACCTTTGTTCGACCGGAAAATCCAATCTCCATTTTGCTGGTGCAAAGTGTATTTGGGTTCAGTAATCACAGACACTTCAGAATCAGCATAATGTACAATGGCAGGAGACTCAATGGTGCTAATAATTTCTCCTTCAGAGTTACTGGTTTTCATAATCACCCCTTCCAGAGAGTAGCCTTTGGTAAAGGGTTCATATTGAATGTTTGAGCTTTTGTCAAAAAAGCGATCGTACACACCGTAGCTGAGCAAAGCCATCACCCCAAACAATACCAATTGTAACCACTTTGCCTGATTATTCATCATTGCTTACTGTCTGAGAAATCATGAGTAATCCCTTGTGAATACATGATTAAATCACACAATTGACGAGCTGCACCATCTCCACCTCGTTTACTTAAAACCAGGCCAGCCTGTTTTATAACCTCATCATGTGCATCAGCAACTGCCACGGACAAACCACAATGTTTCATAATTGGCAAATCGATGATATCATCACCAATAAATGCGACCTGTTCATCGGTAATTTGCAAAGCCATTTTTAAATTTTCATAGGTTTCCAATTTATTCATTCTGCCTTGATAGACATGATTAACGCCCAAAGATTTCATTCTTTCGGCCACAATCACTGAGTTTCTACCCGTAATGACTGCCACTTCAATGCCTTTTTTTACCAGGATTGAGATACCTAATCCATCTTTGACATTGAATTTTTTTATTTCCCGACCATCATCGGTAAAGTACAACCCACCATCAGTCAGTACACCATCAACGTCAAAAATGACCAATTTGATTTGTCGGGCCAAGTCTATAATTTTTTGCTCAAATTCCATTAAACCACTCCAGCACGTAATAGATCATGGATATTTAATGCGCCAATGAGGACTTTACTGTCATTCACAACCAACAGTGAATGAATTTTATGTTCTTCCATGATTTGAGCTGCTTCTACAGCCATCTTCTTATGGTGAATCAAAATTGGGTTGGGGGTTGCCAGCTCAGCCATGGTATGCTCCTTAACATGTTCCAATTGATTTAATGTACGACGCAAATCTCCATCGGTAAAAACCCCGGTGACTTTATCATCCTGATTGACAATTGCAGTCATCCCAAGACCTTTTTGATTCATTTCGACCAAGGCTTCCTTAAAACTGGCCGAACCCAAAACCTTCGGTATGGCATCACCTGTTCTCATCACATCTTCAATGCCAAGTAATAAGCGCTTGCCCAGTGAACCTGCAGGATGAGACATGGCAAAATCTTCTTTGGTAAAACCACGTAACTCCAATAAGGTAACAGCCACAGCATCCCCCATTACCAAAGTAGCTGTAGTGCTGGCAGTTGGAGCCAACCCCAATGGACATGCCTCCTCAGCCACCGAAATATCCAAGTGTACGTCTGAATTGGTTGCCAGGCTGGATTGTGGTTTACCTGTCATAGAAATCAACTTGACCCCCATACGTTTAATCATAGGTAATATGGTCAAGACCTCTTCTGTCTCTCCAGAATTGGATATCGCCAACACCAAGTCACCAGAAGTAATCATTCCCAAATCCCCGTGGCTTGCTTCACCAGGATGTACAAAAAAAGAAGGTGTGCCAGTTGATGCTAAAGTGGCTGAAATTTTATTACCGATATGTCCCGATTTGCCCATACCAATAACGACCACATGTCCTTTACATTCCATCATCAATTGAATGGCTTCAACAAAAGGATTGCCAATGCGTTCTTTTAACTGCTTTAAGCCTGCGAGTTCAACATCAAAGACCTGATGCCCCAGTGACACTATTTTATCATCTGAAAATTGATTCATATGCCTTCACTCAGGTACAACCAAATCATATAAATTATATAATTGACCAATAACACCATGCCAATAACTCTGGATATAAACCGGTCTTTTAAGACAAAATACACCGATGCCAAAAACAAAAACACCGTCAGTACCAGCATGTAAAAATAATCATATTGGATGAAATGTGCGGTGAATGAGTACTCCCTGATCATTCCAGAAATACCAATCACACCCAATAAATTAAACATGTTGGAGCCAACAATATTACCAATGGCCAAATCATGTTCTTTTTTAAGGGCACTGGCAATGGTTGCAGCCAATTCTGGCAGTGATGTCCCCAGTGCAACTATAGTCAAACCAATAACCATGTCAGAAACACCAAACATGACGGCAATGTCAGTGGCACCCTTGACCATTAATTTTGAAGCAATCGGTAAAACAAAAATTCCAATAACCAAAAAAATAATGGCCTTTTTTAAAGAAATATCCAAGTCATACTCGGCTTCAATTTCATCACTGAATTCGTCACGCTTTCCTTTGATTCCAATCACAGTTAAAAATCCAGTCACAATCAGCATAGATGAGATCATTACTACGCCATCCCAAAAGCTCAAAGTTAAATCCATCAACAAAAACAATACCAATAAAGTCACAATGAGTAATATCGGCATTTCTCTCTTGATGGTTTGAGATTGAATACTCATGGGAACAATCAACAGCCCAGTACCCAATACCAGGGCAATATTAGTAATATTGGAACCAATCGCATTACCCAATGCCAATCCTGACTTGCCTTCGAATGAAGCTATTGCAGAAACCACCATTTCTGGTGCAGAGGTACCAAAGCCAACAATAATCAAACCAACTAACATGGTAGACACACCCATGTGTTTTGCGGTTGAAGCGGCTCCTAACACAAATTTGTCGGCAGCGATGATGAGAAGCACCAAGCCAATCACTAAATAAATCAATGATTCCAACATATATCAGTTTTATCCTTTGTATGAGCTTACTATTTTCATACATGCCAGGTCAAAACAGCATGAAAATGATTAGAAGTCTCTTTTAATGGGTATTGATTGCAATAATTTATCTGCAACCACTTTATAAACGGACTATTTTACAAGATAATGCGGCCTCACAACAAACAATAACGATTCATGCACCCTAACGAAGTTAAAAAGTTACTATCGGCACAGATTCAATGTGAACATATTGAAGTTTTTGGCGAAGATCAACGACATTACGAAGCGATATTGGTGTCTGATGAATTTTCTGGAAAAATGAAAATCAAAAGACATCGCATGATTTATCAGGCTTTGGGCGATCACATGATTGCAGACATTCACGCGCTAAGCATCAAAGCCTATACGCCGGAAGAATTCCAAAAACTCAAACAACAGGATTGAACATGCAAAAAATCACCATCACCGGTGGCCATAAAATCCACGGTGAAATCAAAGCATCAGGCGCTAAAAATGCCGTTTTACCTATACTGGCAGCAACCATAGTTGGTCAAGGGGAATCACACATCAAACATGTACCCCACCTTCATGATGTGACTACGATGAATCAGTTGTTGGCACAAATGGGAGCTTCCCTTACTGTTGATCATCATGCCGACATCACTATTTGTACAGACAATTTACAAAATCAAACAGCACCCTATGAAACTGTTAAAACCATGCGTGCCTCCATTCTGGCTTTAGGTCCTTTGGTTGCCCGATACGGACGCGCCAAAGTTTCACTGCCTGGAGGTTGTCCCATTGGTGCTCGACCAGTCGACTTGCACATCAAAGGTTTGCAAGCCATGGGTGCTAATATCAATGTCCACGACGGTTACATTCACGCCAGCTGCGACCGACTACAAGGCAATCGCATTGTAATGGAAAAAGTCACCGTTACCGGTACCGAAAACATTTTGATAGCCGCTACCTTAGCCAAGGGTGAAACATTAATCGAAAATGCTGCCATAGAACCAGAAGTAGTCGATTTGGCTAAATATTTGAAAGCCATGGGTGCTGAAATCAGAGGTGAAGGCACTTCAAAAATTTACATCCAAGGTAAAGACCAACTGTATGGCACCACCCACGAAGTCATGCCAGATCGCATCGAAATCGGCACTTTTTTGGTTGCTGCAGCCATTACTGGTGGCTCGGTGACTGTTCGCAACAGTTGTAATGATGATTTGGATGCAGTTTTCGGCAAATTAAGAGAAGCAGGTGCCGAAATTCATACCACTGACAACAGTGTAACCTTGAGTATGCACAACAAGAGGCCACAACCCGTAGACATCAGAACCGCCCCACACCCTGCTTTTCCTACGGATATGCAAGCACAATTCTGTGCATTAAATGCCATTGCTGATGGTACCAGTCACATCACCGAAACCTTATTTGAGAATCGCTTCATGCATGTAGAAGAATTGAATCGCATGGGAGCCAACATTCACGTTGAAGGCAATCAAGCAGTGATTAAAGGAGTAGAAAAGCTCAGTGGTGCACCAGTTACTGCCACAGACTTACGAGCTTCAGCTTCTTTGGTGCTAGCTGGTTTGGCAGCAGAAGGTAAAACCGATGTTCACGACATTCATTACATTGACCGTGGGTATGAAGCCATTGAAGAAAAAATGAATCAATTGGGTGCAAAAATCATCAGAAATTAGCCAAGACATGACATGGACTGAGTTAAGATAACAGCTCCTGTCTACAGTGTTGGCCATGTTTAAAAATAGTTTTTACATCCTGTTGCTTGCCATAATTTCGTGGGGAAGCTACCAAATCAGCTTCCCCTCCAATACTACCCCTGACCTGTATTATGAAGGTGTTTTTTTTGAAAACATCATCAAGCATATTAAACAAATTACTGCAGGCTCAAGGGCGGTTGGTGATGACTACCATGATGATGTCGAACGGTACCTTAAACGTAAATTGAACCAAATGGGTCTCAGCGTTTCTGTACAAACCTCACTGGGTTTCAATAACAAAAACCGTACGGCAGCACCAGTCAGAAATATCATAGCTACTTATCCAGGCACCCAGCCAAACAGCCCGGCATTATTGTTGATGGCACATTATGATGCAGCCAAATTTTCGGCCACTGGAGCTGGCGACGATGCCAGTGGTGTAGCCATCATTTTGGAAAGCGTTAATGCCTTGTTAAAGACGGCACAAGCCCCATCCAATAATCTGGTTATCCTTTTCACCGACGCAGAAGAAATTGGCTTATTAGGTGCCCATGCTTTTATTAATGAACAATTAAGTTATTACAACATTGGCCTGATCGTCAATCTGGAGGCCAGAGGCACCAGTGGTCCCGCCATGATGTGGCCTGAAACTGTTGGCGGAAATCAAGCCATGATTGAGCATTTCAAAGTAGCAAACATCCCCATGCCAGTGACCTCTTCACTCCATTATGAAATTTATCGCATGCTACCCAATGATACAGATTTAACTCCATTTAACCAGCAAGCCAAACTCAATGGTTATAACTTTGCATTCATTGATGACCATTTCAATTACCACACCCAAAAAGACAGTCTTGAAAACCTATCTCTGAATACCCTGGCTCACGAAACCATACAGTTTTACAGTTTGCTTAAACACCTGGCACAGACTGATTTAAGTCAAATGCAAACAGCATCCTCGCTGGTTTATTTTAGCTTGCCCCTGGTTGGTTTGATCAGCCATTCAACCACAGTTACATGGCTGGTACTAACCGTTTCAGTTTTAGTATTGATTGGTCTAATGATTATCGCTTTCAGTCGCAAACAACTGGTTTTAAAATCATTGCTGGCAGGCTTCGCACCAATACTAACCGCAATAGCCGTAACTTATATTTGGTGTTGGTTGTTGGTTAAAGCTTTGTATGCCTTATACCCTGAGTTTCATGATATTTTGCAAGGTTTTCCTTATTCAGGACATCTTATCATGGGGGCTTTTTTGCTCAGTGGTGGCATTGCATCCACCAGCATACTGGCATGGTTTAGTGGCAAAAATCCATTGGCACAATCTTTTGCTAACATCTTGCTATGGCTGATTATTACCATACCTGCTTGTTATGCTTTACCCGGTAGTGGATTATTGGTTTGGCCAGTTTTATTTTCTGTGCTCTTATTACTCATTCAGGTATTTACCCAGAAATTAGCTGACACCTTCGCTGCAGTTTTTGCTGTGGCCGCGTTTATTCTGCTGGGGTGGTTATTGGTGAATTTCCCGATTGCCCTGGGTATTCAGGCAATCCCATTGACGGCGGTGATAATGGCTGCCCTTTTGGCGCTGTTTTCACCCTTGTTTCGCGGCAAACCCACCGCTGTAATAACCTTGGCAGCGATGTTGACTCCTTTGGCTTTATTGGCCTGGCATTTCATTCAAAAGCCAACCATCAGTCAGCAACAACCATTACCCACCAGCCTGTCCTATTTGTATGATCTGGATGAACAAAAGGGTTATTTTTTCAATTATGACACTGTTGCTACGGACTGGAATCAACAGTTATTTGCACATTCTGAGAATGACTCCGTGATTAATGAATTCAGAAGTCACTATAAAAAGCCACTTAAAAATTTAGCGTCAGTGGCACAACCAGTGGTACTCGAAGGTATAGATATTCAAGCCGAAAAGCTATTAGGACCGCTTAATCAACAAGAAATTGAAGTTACTTTTACCGCTCATTCGAAAACAGAAATCCTCGAAATATACAGCAAGGTACCAATCATCATACAACATATGAGCATTGATAAAAGAAATGCTGTTTTTGAAAGCCCACTGCAACTTGAAACGGGTAATCGGCTGTTACACTATTACTTTGACGGGAAAAAACAAATCAAACTACGCCTGACTTTACCGCCTGGGCAGACCATTGACTGGCAGTTGCAAAGCCATTCGACTGATTTATTGGATCATCCGGCATTCAATTTACAATCAAGACCGGATACTCAAATGCCTAAGCCTTTTATTAAGTCTGACAACACCATCACCGTTCAATCATTTACGTTTGGCTCTGATTAACAACGGTCTATTGTCATTGGGATTTTTGAGCCTGGGATTGCCATTGTTATCGAGTACCAGATAAAAATAGGTGTCATCAACTGCTAATCCTTCGGCATGACCAAACATCATATCCTGATAAGCATAATCCGGGTGTTTGACTATGTGTTCATATGACCAGGACTGACCCTCTTGGTACTGGCCTTGTTCATTTTTGATGAGCTCGTGAATGACATAAGCATTGCGATGCAAAGCAAAAATCCTTCCTTCAAATACATACAACCCAGTTAAATCCGGCTTGCGACTGGACTCTAAAGGATGGGTACTGTCATCGAACATTTGATTAGTTTGCTGAATAATTTTAGAAAAATCATCATTGAACTTAACCTCAATAAGACCGCGAGGCTGGCGCTCAACGGCCAGTAAAAAAGTGTGCTTCCCGAGGTAGGTAGCTGCCTCAAGACCTGCATTATAAAGTTGAAATAAACCCTGCTCATAAGCTGAACGATAAACACTGCCTAAATCAGGAACCCATTTCAATTGGTCACCATTAACTCTGACCAACTTATGATGGACTTCGCTGACAACAAAAAATTCATCTTCCGCCACTGTGATACCTTCCATATCAAGGTTCATGGCAGCCAATTGTGATAAATCGAGGTTCTGTTGTATGACCGCATTCATTTCTGCTGAATCGGTAAATTCCAACCTGAATATTTGGTTGTTATCGTCACAAACTGTAAATAACTGGCCATCTTTAAAGGTCAAACCAGAAGGTTCTAATTGTTTCAGCGTATTGATAGGAAATACTTCATAATCAAGTAGTTTTTCAATATTGCTTTCTGATGCTTGTGATCCAGAGAATCCCAAAAGTAAAAAAAATATGAATGTTGTTTTACTGATATTCAAAACCAATAACTCCATTTGTGACAACTTGATTGGCTTGCATGCCACCCAAAATATAAAAACCTGCGGCCGTTTTCAATAAACCCCGATGATCCATTGTAGCAGGTATGGTCGATTCTATAATACGCCATTGTTGCTGATTTAAATCATAAATTCTGATGTCTGCAGAAGGGTTGGAAAGCACACCATCATAGCCTACGCCATCATAATTGTAGGGATTATCACTACCACCAACAAAATATACTTGTTCCAAACCATCGTCTGTTGCGGCCATACGATAAAAAGCGATTCCACTGTGATGCGGGATTTCATGCCATTGGATTTGGGTGATGTCGCTTGCATCAATTGCTCCGACCACACATGCCGGTGACGGTGAAAACTGTTTTTTCTCGCGCTGCCTGACCACTTTCACTCCGTCACAAATCACCATTTGATTTCCAACAATGCCACCGGCATGACCGAATACTGGCGGTAAAGGAAATTCAGTCGCTTGTTGCCAAGTTTTGTTCTCGGTATCAAAAACCTGCACCAAAGACACATTGTCAACATCATGCCAACCACTGACGAGATAGATATAACGGTCTTTATACACCAAAGCCACTGTATCATCCACAGGGGTAGGCATAGTAGGCATTACTGTCCATTCATGCGAATAGCCATCAATTCGCCAGACATTGGGGATTGACTTCTCGCTGTGATCGGCTGCTACCGTATAACCGCCAAACAAATACACCGCATCTTTGACACTGACAGCCACCGATGCCAAAACGGGTAATTGCTCCTCAGGCACGTCCATTGCATACCATTGACCTTGTCGCCAAACATGAGCCTCTTTGGTGATGTCTTGATAAGTTTTGCCCGATTTCAGGCCATTGAATGTATAAAGCTGGTGTTCGTTATCAAGATTAAGATAAGCCACAGCATTGTTGCTTACAGCAAATGGTAGCTTAGCAGGTAAATCAGCCTGTTTAACTGGTTTGATCGCACATTGGCATAACAACAAACACGCCAACAACAAACCCCAATTATTCATGCAAAGGCCTCAACATACGCACCCCGCAACCTGTATGTCCGGTATTTCCCATTGGACTTGTGAGGTAAGCAAAACCATTTTTCAAGTATAAACCTTGTGCAGCTTTCATTTTCGGAACAGTTTCCAGGTAGATGCTTTTAAACCCTAATCTGGTGGCTTCCTCGATGCATTTTTCAATCATTTTCTGTCCTAAGCCCAAACCACGGAGCTCCGGTCTAAAATACATTTTTCTTAATTCAGCGGTGGTGCCGCGTACTGTACCTTCTAATGGTGCATAACCACCAGCACCTAAAATTTTTCCTTCAACTTCAATCACATAATAAGCACTCAAATCACCACTGTATGCAATACACATGTCATCCAATTCTGGATCCACACCAGCAAAACCTTCACCTGAAATGCCAAATTCTGCCAAAGTTTCCTGTACCAGTTTTTTAACATGTGGATTATCCCTGGTTTCAATCAATCGAATTATGGGTTCATGATTCTGCATCATTCACACCATCATTTTTATACAGCAATTGCCCATATCGGTAAGCAACTTCTGTGGTTTCTGCCAGGGTTTCAACAATCAACTCCTCGTAATCATCCAAATGATTGACTTCCAGCTTTTCCATCAAATCAGCTTTCGATTTGGTTCTGGGATTCTTACTAATCAAGGCACAACAGTCTTTATACGGCTCACAACATACATCAAACAAATCCAGATTTTTAGATAACTCAATGATTTGCTCCTTGTTGTAGGTGAGTAAGGGACGTAATATCGGCGCAGTAATCGCCTGATTCATCGAATTGATGTTTTCCAAAGTTTGTGAAGCCACCTGGCCCAAATTATCTCCAGTAACCAAAGCCTGGGCATTAATGGTTTGCATGATTCTTTCTGAAACTCGCGCCATAAAACGTCGGAAAAGAATCAAGTCATAAGCCAGATTGTGCTCCAACAATGCCATATCAAAATGCGTATAAGGCACAATATATAACCTGGACCGCCCAGTAATTTCACTGAGTTTTTTTACAATTCTGGTAATTTTGTAGTTTTCCACATCATCAAGAGTGTGGTGACTGGCAGAAAAGTGTACAAAATCCACGTTACAACCACGATTGGCCATCAACCAGGCAGCCACAGGAGAATCAAAACCACCTGATAATAATGTGAGGATGCGTCCAGTGGTTGAAACTGGCAATCCACCAGTCCCCCTGATTTTATTGGTGTGAACTGAAATACCGCGCGAACTGATATTGACATAGAAAAACTGATCGGCGTTTTTCAAGTCAACATTTTGCCATTCACTATTTTCATATATAGTTAACGCCAGTTGCCTGGCCAAATCTTGTGAGCTTATTGCGAAATTCTTGTCACTGCGTTTGATATTTAAAGCAAATGTTTTACCCGGTTGATAAGTTTCTTGCGCCATTGTTTTAATGACATCATGGATGGGCTGCATATCAGGTTCGGTTTGTAAGAAACGGTATTGTTTTTCAGAAAACCAATGTACAAAACTCAACCAGGCAATACCCGGTATGCGCGCGATTTCTTCAACTGCTTTGTTCGCCAGTTGTGCATCTTTTTCGGCCACTTCAACGAAAATACGATCATGAATAGAAATAACTTCCCAGTTCATATCCAATGATTTCAGTTTTCGTCTGATGTTCTGGCGTAACCTTTTGACAAATTGACTGCGATTCCTTCCCTTCAATGCCAATTCAGCATAAGAAACAATGATGCGATATCTCATAACCCTTTACTTTATCCACCAAAATAAGGCCTAATGGCCGCATCTAA
>JAGRJR010000050.1 GCA_020442635.1 Lysobacterales bacterium | reverse complement strand
TGTTTGTTCAAACTTCCTGCTAAAACATGATGAATTTCATCAACAATAAGAACCTTTGTACCAATTCTTTCTAGCAAAGTTCTGACCTGATGCTCTTTTTTATCAACTCGGTCTGAGGTTTTGTGTGGTGCTGCGAGCAACTCGAGAATATTATTATAAAAACGACCTTCATCTGGCACTGGGGGAGCCTGCACAAACAACACAGGCACCTTAGCAGCATTACCACCTTCATTTAAATCTGGTGGGTACATCTTGCAAAACTTTTTTGCAATCATGGTCTTGCCGTTATTGGTCTCACCAATGATCAATAAATTGGGCATTCGGTGTGTTTTGGGGTGAACCAATAAGTCAGATAGCTTATTCAAAACTTCTTGAGCTGCCGGATAACCAATCCATTTAGGAGATAAAATTTGAACAATCCTTTCTTCATCTGACAGGCTCAGAGATTGTGCTGCTTTGGCCGTTAAATGATCAAACATTAGAAATCTTCATCAATATCATCAAACGGTTCTAGCTCATCCACGTCAAAACTCAAATCTACTTCTGGCGGATTTTCTGAGTTTGCGTTTGGTGTACTTTTTCTCCTTGTTTGCGTTTGGCTCCTAGTTTGACGCTTGCGCCTTGCTTTAGCAGTTTTCTCCACTGCTGACTCTTCAATCTCTCTCATCCTCTCAAAAGCATTGAATATTATTTCCTCATCAATTTCATGATGATTTTGTTGTTTTAAATGTTTTTTGACTTCTCTGAGTTCCCATATACTCATCATGGGTTTTGAAATATCTCTATAGGGAATGGGAAAGTAATCGTTCAGCTCAGGGTCGTAAAAGTAAATGACACTGATGTCTCTGGGATCGTATTTAATAATGAATTTCTTTTTGTATTTATTTAATTTTTCATCCTCAGCATTGATCCATGGTCTAAGCACATCATGGTAATAATGAATCTTATTCCAAACGATGCCATAGTTCTGAACAGTCCTTTCAACATGAGGCATGAAATCCAATTTAAACCGTTCTTCATTTTCTGTTTTAATTTTTGCCAGGGCACCAACACCAGGAGTCGTTTCATTGCCGTGGATTCCTTCCTCCAGCTTTTGAAGTGGTGACATGCCTAATGATGAATGCTCCCTTTGGTGATAGACATTGACGATGTAGTTCACTAACCACTCTTCAAATTCGCCCAAAGTTAAAGCAGCTTTCTTTTCAGGATCATAAGACCCTTTTTTTGCAACGCTCGAAGATGTGGTTCCTGGTAATGTGTGAATTTCTTGAAGGAAGGTGCCGAGCAGTCTTTCAATGTGCGCGCCATACTGTGGCTTACCAACTGGCCGCCATTCAATCCTTACGTTGTGCTGCTTACAAGCCATCTTCAGCATTTCTCCTCTGAATTCCTTGGCATTATCCGCATGAATGCATGTGGGCACACCCCATACTGGCCACTTGCCTTCAACTCCCACTTTTTCTAGAAATTTGTCTTTTGCTAAAATACCCTGCGAAATGGTAAGACCAACGCTTAAACTCGATGGATTTTCGAAGCCAACCCAAACAGAAAAGCATAATCTAGTCTTAATGCACATTGCCAACGTTATGAAAGGACGTCCTATTTGTATCCGATGTACATCATCAACCAAAATGATATCAAGCTTGGTATGGTCAATTTGGATGACACGCAGTGGCGCGTCTGCATGTGGAAATTCTCCCTTTATATCCCTGTAATAATGAGCAGCTTCCTGATTTGAATATCTGGCTTTCATTACATCCTTGGAATCCAGCATTTTAATTCTGTTTCGAATGGTGTTTCGGTGAGGCGCCTTCAATCCTTTTTTTCTACAGGCGCGTCTGACCTCTTCACATACTTTGGCAACAGTCTTTTGTCTGTCGTCCAAGTATTCTTTTTGGATAACCTCACTAATCACCTTTTCTATGTCATCAGAAAAGTTAGTTGTACCAGTATCATTCCTTTTTTTGGGAAGTAATGATGTCAGCAAACCACTATGCTCATATTTTTTCAACCAGTTGTAAACAGTATTGGTCGATACAGAATTTTCTTTCCCGCGATCCTGCACCATTTGTCGATTTCGATTCGGATTGTCAACCAATGGCTCGATGATCTGATATCGATATTGAATCAACTTCCATTCATCATTAGTTAGATTAAGAATCTCTGGATGTTTATGAGAAAGTGGTTCGTAGATATCAACTAAACTTAATTTTGTACAAACAACTTCTTGGCTGTCGACTTTAATCAATACCACTTCATCCAAACCAATAATCGATTTGACATGATGCGCCTCACCTTCGTAGTAAACCCGCATACCAGGTAAGATTCGCTTTTCCAATATAGCACTCATTACCTGACACTCCATATCTTTGAAATCATTGTTAGAGGCTCGTGTAAATTAATACCAATCTGCTCAGTAGCAACCAGATACCACAATGTCGGTATCAAATCAGCCTGATTAAATTCATCGGCATAAATACTTGTAATGATCTGCCTGGGTGTAGATTCAGTTAACTCATGCAGCTTATCATCAATCAAATCCATATCAGTTTCGACCCTTGGCCCTGCTTGTAAAAACGGCAGTAAAAACCGAATGTTTTTTAGATAAGTCATACCCACTTTATCTTCAGTAAAGAACTTAAACCGCCACCCCTTCTTTCTGGCAAATCCGATAGCTGTCCTGAATTTATCTCGATCTTCATTTAACAGTTCAGTTAAGTCTTGTGAATATTTGATTTCATATATAATAGGATTTCGATCATCGAAATGAACCAAGACATCCGGCGTGTACGTTCTTTTCCTTTTCTGTTCATCTACCCATTCAATTTGCACGGGTTGAACTTCAAACTTTCTAACATTAGACTTAAATTCAAAATATATCAGCACATCCCTTTCAAGCGCAGATTCAAAACCTGCTTCACCGACCGACTTCTCACTTGGGAGTAATCCAGTTAAGTTTCTGTAATTTTTAGGTATTTTACGTACTGGCAAATTTATTAATCCATAAATTCAGCTTTTAGAATATATCCAAAATATTTAAATATAACAATATATATTTATTATTACAGTACAATTTATCAATGTTTATAACATAACAATTCTAAGCTAAAGTCGTTTTTTTAACTCTAGAGCTCAAATGTTTTATTAAACAGCAGATTTAAACTCTCCTTAACAACAGTTATACTATAATCCACATATGGACTCTATTCTTGTCAATAAATGACCAAGCGATCGATAGCAATTTTTCTCACTTTAATAGTTGCTTTGATTACTATTGCCAAATATATTGAAAGTAATTCGATAGACACATCAGAATTGAATCCACTTCCAATTCAAGATAAAGGGAACAATCAATCCTTACTTGAAACAGTCGCATTTCATACCAATCGACCAAAACAATCATCACCTAACTCTATAAGATCGGGAGCAGACTCAGATAAAAGTAAATGTAGCATGGTTCCTAAAGTAACTGAACTTGTGACTACTAAGTTTGCTGGTTACATTCTCAAATATCCTTGCACTGCTGGTAGCAAAGGCAGCATTCGTATAGAAAAGTCAGAAAATGGGGAAATATTGTCTGAAGAATATACTTTGTATCTCGGAGTTCAATTAGGGGCAAACAAAAATTCGATATGGAATGATAGAACAATTGTAAATGATGATTATGAGTCATTTCTCATAATATTGAAGAGTAATACCAAGCCCAAATCATTACCAATATTTGAGGAACTAGACTCAGTTTATTCTATTTACAAAAAAGATACTTCATCTGGATTAGATATATACTTTAAAACCTCTAACCCAAGAAGTGTTCTAGGTATTTTATCAAAGATTAAAGACTCATCAGGAAACTCGCCATCAGTAAGCTGCTACTTGGATGCAGAAGATGAAATTGATGATGTTTTCAGCAATTTGTACAATTTGCAATATAAATATGCGTCATGTAACGCTCATTGGATGCTGACGCAAGATATATCGTTAAGCATTCATAGTTTTAAAGCTGAATTTGCCAATGATTTAAGATTTCTTTATGAGTCACTAAATCCAGAAATGAAAAAAATAATTGAATCAAAACCAAACTAATTAAATGATAAGGGAGTATATTTATGCCAGCCTATTTTTTTACACCAGCTCAGCAACAATTAATAACTGACGCCTTCAACCAAGGTCCTACAAATGACTGGGATCCAGGAACGCATCAAGCTTTTTATTCCACTCTTGCCACAATTCTTAGTACCGATGACGGAAACGGTAGACCTGATGCTGATCCGGATGTACTTCCTGTAAGGATATGGGCACAAGGTGCCACTCAAACTAACTCTGACCTTGGTGTATTTTCAACGTTAATAAGAGAATATACGAATAAACAAGGTGAGCTGCACTGGGAAAGACGTTTCACTGACTTTCAAAGCGCAACCAGCATTTCGGAAATTCAAGAAGCTTCCAATCGTATTGCCAGAAAAATTTATTCTGACTTGGAGAGCACAACACAAAACAATTGGCGATTACAAACCATTGAGGAATTAGCCGACCAAGACGCAACAGGCATTGGCGAAGTGCTTTTTGACTTTACTCCTAATGACACAATAAACAGTGATATTGATCAGGGAGGCCATAATGCTGCCTGGGCTGGTACTCTTTTGTTTTCTTCCTTTGATGACCCTAATGGATTAGTACAGGTTGATCAAACCTATCGATTGATTGGTGAGGATGAACAAGCAATTGTAGATAGTTTAGATGACTGGAGAAACGTGATTTATGCGCAGCATGCATATAACCATGGTGTTACTGAATCTGTTTTTGATGCTGGAGCAGCTTTCTTATCTATAGAAGAGTTAGGTGAGTTGGCTCAGAATGGCCGTATTTTCTTTGAAATATGTATGTTATCTGGTCGTTGTGATAGTTCAGTTGCTACTGCTGTAGATGATCAAATTGCTGAAGAAGCCTTTCAACCCGGTTTATTATACGGCGGAACAGATACACTCAATTTGATCAAAAGTGCAGCAGAAGGTATTCCTAACCAAACAACCCTCAATGTGGATATCAGTCAATTACCTAATGTCAGCTTTTCTACCAATTTTAAAGAACAAGCCAGAGAGCTCTTTGGCGCTCCTGGCCCTCAAAACCAAAGCATACCTGCCAATATTGCAAGAGTAGATGATTTAGTTATTCAGGCTCAAGGCGGTGATCAGGTTTCTCAAAAGTCATTACAAGGCCTGTCTCCATTCACTGTCGATAACGGTGTAACTGTCAATTTGACTGCTTCTAATGAATACTGGGCAGATAAAGGACTTATGGCCAAAGCACGATTATTGTTTGATGCCCAAGATGTGCTATATGGTGGTTCATTAACCTCATCAACATTTGTTGATCCAGTGCAATTCAAGGACTTAACATCTGGTATTGAGCTTGAAGTTGATAACAATATTTTTCCTTTTTCTAATTTCAGAAAAATCGAATTTGGCTCAGACGCTTCAGACAATTTGGTTGGTGGAGACTTTAAAGACAGCTTATATGGACTGGACGGAGCTGATTCTCTGAATGGCGGTGAAGATGATGATTTTCTATCTGGTGGTTCTGGAAATGATAACTATATCGTAAATGATGGAAGAGACATAATATTCGACTCTGATGGGCTAGGTACAGTTCAATTAAATGGCGTAACACTGATAGGTGGAGATAGAATTGGCGGGAGTGTTTGGGAAAGCACAGACGGCCAATTTAGATATCAACAAGTTGTAACTTTTCAAGGCACTCAGCTGACTGTGAATGATACTACTGATTCCGGTGCAGTTGTTGTAATCACAGGATTTAACAGTGGTGATTTGGGTATTGAGTTGAATAACAGCAATGATCCGCTTCCACCCATTGATAATACTGCCCCAATTGATGATGCAGCAATTGGTGTGCGTGATTTGTACTCCAGCGGATCACCTCAAAATGATTATTTTGATAGTGGTAATTTATATGATGTGGTGAATTCTGGTGGTGGAGATGATGTCATTTTATTGGGAGATGATGGCGGTTTTTCTGATCGAGTATCTGCTGGAGGAGGAAACGATACTATTTATGGTGAGGAAGGTAATGATTATATCTTAGCTGGTTTGGGATCCAATAACATTCAAAATGGTCCCACAGATAAGGATACAGTAGTTGGTGGCCCTGGAAATGACTTGATAGCTACTGGTGTCGGAGATGACATGATAATTGCAGGTCTTGAAGGTGAAGATATCAATGCTACCAACACATCAGACCAGGGTGATTGGATTTCAGCAGATGAAGGTAATGATGTTGCTTATGGAACAGGTAACCAAGATTTTATCACAATGGGTGCTGGAGCTGATTTGGTTTATGCTGGTGGTGGGTTTGATGTGATTTTAGCTGACGGCGAATACAGTATTTATGGACCGACTCAAACAATCACTCCAATTACCGCAGGAGGTGCTGAAGAACATGCTTGGAATGGTAGTGATTGGGATACATCGGGAATAAATTACGCATTAGTCACTGACCCTGATGCCTTTGATTATTCAACTTCCATCTCTGGTGGAGGTGACTTTATCATTACATCCGTTTTGACAAGCCCATTTGCAAAAGATCGCGTGCAGGACCAACCTGCTGACTCTTACGATGACATCGTGTTTGCTGGACCTGGACCAGATTGGGTAAGTGGTGGGCCGGGGTCTGATACCCTGCATGGCGAAGCTGATGACGACCTCATGTATGGTGATGACTTAGTTGCAATGCCAGCTGGGTTACCCTATGGGGATGATACTCTATATGGAGGCCCTGGGCAGGATATGTTATTCGGCAATCAAGGAGACGATGTTCTTTATGGTGGCGAGGATGATGATATGCTGTTTGGTGATGACTCAGGCGAACCCTCGGGAAATGATATGCTCTTTGGAGGTGATGGTGTAGATGAACTTCACGGCCTAGGTGGAGATGATTACCTCTCAGGTGGAGCTGGTGATGAAACTGTCCTGATGGGTGATGAAGGCAATGATGTCATCGATGGTGATGCTGGCAATGACATTCTCACAGGTGGCACTGGCAATGACACGCTGCGTGGTGGCGAAGGTAATGACACCTTGAATGCTGGAGATGACAACGATGTGCTGGATGGCGGAATCGGGAATGACATTCTCAACGGCGAAGCTGGTAACGATATCCTCTTTTCATCACCTGGTTTAGACCAACTCAATGGTGGTGCAGATGATGATGTTTATATTGCTATATTAGGCAACTCTCCCATTGACACACCTGATGCTATCAGTGACTCAGGCGGTACGGATCGAATCAAGTTTGATGAACTGGTATTTGCCAATCGAATTGAATTCACAGACCAAGGTGGCGATTTATTGGTGCAATACACCCCAAACGATGCTGTATTGGTTTCTGGTGGTGCAGGCGGAGCAGTTATTGAAGAATATGAATTTTTTGATGGCCGTATACTCACCTATGGTGATTTAAACAGCATTGCAAAAGTTGCCAAAGGCAGTAGCAATGAGATCACAGCTTTTGATGATTGGTATGAAGGCGATGCAGGAGTACAAAACCTCGACATGTTGGCAGGAAATGATGCTGTTTTTGCCTATGAAGGTGATGACATCCTGACAGGAAACGCCGGTAATGACATGCTTGATGGTGGTGATGATAATGACACCCTGTATGGTGATGCTGGCAATGATCGCCTGTTTGGCGCATCTGGTGATGACATTCTCAATGGAGGAGCTGACAATGATTTACTCGCTGCAGGTGATGGTGCTGACACATTGAATGGTGGTGATGGTATAGATGTCCTGCGTGGTGGCAATGGCGATGACACCCTCAACGGAGATGGTGGAAATGACTTCATACAAGGTGATCGTGGCGCAGATACCTTACAAGGAGGGCTTGGCTCTGATACTTATGTATTCAGATATCAAGATGATCCAGAACCTGGTGTAATGCCCAAAACAACCATTGTGGATACCGATGATGCTGGTGGCAACTCCATTCAATTCCTTGGTGGTTTAGACACTGATGACATAACATTAATCAATGACCTGGATACTGGTGATCTTGAGGTTCAATATGGTCATAATGAGGATACAATTATTTCCTCAATCTATATTGCCAACAGTGCTGAAGGCGAAGTTATCTCCGAGTTCATATTTGAAGATGGTACAACCATTACCTTTGAAGAGTTATGTTTGTCTCAACCAGCCACTTGTGAAGTGGATGATTTGATTTTCGAAAGTGGTTTTGAGCAATCTCAAGTTACAAAATCGTTGATTTCTAAGAATATGGATAGTCACTACACAAACAAGAGTGATATTATCGACCCAATTAGTCAACTTGCGATTGTTCTTACATACTGGATACAGAAACTAATCTAATCAATGAAAAATAACTTTTATTTATTGGCTGAAGCATTCAAATTTGTATTTAACAATCTAATTAAGTTGATAGAACTTATTTTTAGATTTTTGAATGCTTTGTTTAATTCAAGTAACAGTTACCTAACCAATCAAAAAGATCATAAACCTCACAACCAAGAATCAATTGAACTGGTAGGAGAACCATATGAAAAAGAGCATTATCTGCTGGCCCAGGAAAATGAATTTGAAAAAACAAAGCCTGATCTTGTATTAGGAAGTGAATATGTATTTTGCATTGATTAATCCAAATAATAACTTCAATACAAAACGCTATATAATTTGCCCTCAAGCCAGCTTGGGCGAATTATTTAATGTGGCTGGCTATATTCATGATAAAGCAAAGAGTGACGAATACAGAAGGTCATTTGAATCAAAAAGACCAGTCATTGCTGTCGTTGACAAACACAATGCATTCAAACCGGTTTACTTAATAGAAATTATTGGCATTAACCATGACTTGAGAGTAAAACTCGAATCAAGGTCTCGTGATGAAATAGTAAAAACAATCTGTCAAAAACTATGAAGCTCAAGCAAAAAAATCGATTAAGGAAGTTTTTTTCTCTGCTAACAATAATATTGTACTCAGGGTTTGCCTTTGCCCTCAATCATTCTGAGGTTGAATTAATCATTCCACCTAAAGAAGGTGTGGCAGGTCTCGTCAATTTCTTTGGCGATGAGGTTCTTATTGACAATGGCAGAATGATCGTTACCGCTCGAGATGTTGCTCGCCACGGGGCATTGATGTATTTTGAGCTTGAGAATGATAACTGGGTTGAGAAGCAACAAATTCTACCAATTGGCAATAGCGCTGATGTTAACTTTGGGAAGTCAGTTGCATGGGATGATACCGTTTTAGTTGTTGGTGCACCATCGCGCAACAATGACTCAGAGAATGACTCAGTATACATTTATAGATTGAATGATGGTGAGTGGTCCTTAGAACAAAAAATTTCCAGCGTTGATAGAGAAACTGATGAGTTTGGTTATAGCGTAGCCATTGAGAATGATCTACTTTTTTTTGGGGCCGGAAATTGCCGCTTCGACTTTTCAACCACAGACTGTGTATTTGGTTTTGTTAAAACAGATGACTTATGGCAGCAATATGTAATAATCAAACCTGATCAAAATTTTTACAACAACAATTTTGGATCCAATCTATACATTGATAATAATGAGTTGTTTATAGGCGATGACAGTGCTCGTGATGGAACAAATCACAATATAGGAGGAGTTGCACATTATCAATTAATTAATGGTGAATGGACTTATATTCAATCAATCTTTGCTGAGGATAGCTCATCTTATGATGAATTCAGCAATCAAATCATCCTAGATGGCAATTCTCTTTTTGTGTCTGCACCGGGACATGATTTACCCAATCAAAACAATGGTGCTATATATATTTTTGAAAGAGAAAACCCGAAAGCACCATGGATTGAATCTTCTAAAATTCAACCAAAAGCCCACCCCGATTCTAAATTTTTTGGCGGGTCACTCAGTTTGCATGGAAATAAGTTACTGGTAGGGTCGAAGCCTATCTATCCTGATTTCAATTACGATGATGAAGCGTTCCTATACATCAAAAAAGCTGATCAATGGATCGAAACACATATCACTAATCCGTTTTCAGGTAGGCTGGGGTTGTTTGGTCATTCCGTAGCTATATATGAAGATAAGTTCATAGTAACAGAACCTTCAGCTGGCGATAATTTTGACGGCAGCATTCATTTTTATAGATTAAGTAATAACTTGGTAAATTATTCCAGTGAAATTAAAGCACTTGTAGGCACTCCCTCCGCTGAATTTGGGAAAAAAATTGCTTCAGATGGTCAAAAACTATTTATCTCCTCATCAGGAGAATTTAGAACTGATGGCGGCTTTGGCTCAGTATATATTTATGACAAATCACCGAATAATCATGATTTACTCCTTCAATTAGACAACCCTGATCAAATGACATTTGAGTCTTTTGGCCTTGATCTTGCAGTTGACTCAGGATATCTTTCTATTTCCTCACCATTTGACGATGATTTGGGAATCCTCTCTGGTGCTGTGTATGTATACGATGAGAGTAATCAATGGAGCAAAGCTCAGAAATTGCTGCCAGAACTGAGTAATCAAGAAGGAAGATATGGCCTTTCAATTGATTTTGACAATAGTCGGCTGGTTGTATCTGAGCCTTTCAAGAATGTTGAAGGAGTTGGAGCAGTAGGCGAAGTCCATTTTTATCAAATGATTGACTCACAATGGGTACTTGAGCATACGCTTAGACCACAAGAAAATGTTGGAGATGATAGATTTGGTAAAAAGGTTAAGCTAAGCAACGAGCACTTGATGGTTGCATCAATCAATAACTTCGACATTAATTTTGGAACGGGTGAAGTTGATATTTACTTACAAAATGGTGCTGAATGGGTTTACTTACAGAGATTTACTGACTTGAACGAGAATTACCGCAATATAGGTTATCAGATAGAAATAAATGGAACCCTTGCTGCCATCAGCGCGGTTAGTAACTCTCTAAACGCAGGCGTTGTTTTTTTGATGGAATTTGATGGAGTTTCCTGGAATTTCCAACAAGCTCTTTATGCCGATGACTTTCACTCAGGCGATCAATTTGGTTCTTCAATCTTTTTTCTTGATGATTCGATATACATTGGCGCTCCCGGGAATGATTCATTAGGCTCAAATGCAGGAACAATTTACCAGTACAGTAAGATCTCAGACGAATGGAAACAAATACATAAAATAACTTCCTTGACTCAAAGAAACGGTATTGAATTTGGGTCTTCAATGACATCGATTAACAAAGAATTTTGTATGAGTGCATCAAAAGACACATATCGCGGAGAACATTCTGGATCAGTGATTTGTCGCGGCAAAGATCGAATTTTTAAAAGCTCATTTGACTAGATTAAAATAATAATAGCTGATGTAATTGAATCGGTTTAATGTCTACAACATAAATAACAATTTTTGAATTATCATGAGAGAAAACAGATTACATTTCAATGAATTTCTGACCAGCATAAAAGAAAACTACGGTGAGCAAGTGATTATTGATGCTGTTCAATCTTTTATTGATGATGAAATATTAATTGAAGGGCAATACCCTTTTTTAAATGATGCAAGTATGAGGGAGCGAAATTTTGGCGTTCAAATGAAAATACTTAGGACCTATGGCTACTATGATACAGATAATGTTTTACTAGGAGGCTTTGAGGTACCTAACGAAGGGTGGATGCATTGTTTTTATAGGCTGGACAACCTGTTCGAAAGTCCAGAAGAAATAAAACAAGAAGTTAGACGTTTCTATGCTAATAGAAAACCATCAAATTAATGCCATTATAAACTTCAATAATCAGATCTAAGTTTATAGCATCTTATATTCAGTACAAATTACCGCTGTATAAACAGCAACCAGTACAAAATAGTGCTGGAATTAACATATAATGTCAATTCCAAAGATATTTGCTACATGACAATATTAAATGCGGCAGTTGTTCATTAAATAGACAAAAATAACAATCTAAGCATTCTATCTGGGTGCAATATGTCTCGATTTGCACCCGGTTACATTTACCGTTGAAATATGGCTGTTTTGAAGCCGTTTATCTAATCAAAGACAAATATCGTTTCAGAATAAACCTACAAAACATAGAGGGTGAGTTGGCTGGTCAAATTGGCCTGGGCTTTGACTTTTAAAAGCTCTAAAGGAAAGTAAATAGAGGGCCAAAACCCTTATATGGTTATGGCCCTTTCATCTATTTTTTCAAGATCGGCAATTTAATTGTAAAAATCATAAAAGGGTGAAATTTCATTAAAACGTCTCGGAGCTGGAGGAGAAATTGAAAAAGAGTTCCTGATAAAATATGAACCAATAGCAAAATTAACTAAACTTTCATCTCATAATATTTTCAATGAAGAATCAAAGTATGTTGTACTCAAAGCCAATGACTCATAATTAGGTGAAAACTGATCACAAAACAGGCACGCTTTCTTTGAAAATAAACAAATCAGATATCATTTTTGTTGTTTCAAGGCAATATAACTAACTCACAAAATAACCTACTGGCCTCAGTGAAGCCAATGCCAGTACAAAATAGCCTTGGGATTAACATTTAAAACAACACAATGAGCGACAATATAGGGCATTAATCTGAACTGAAAATAAAGGGTGCTGACACTTTATTTAAGAAAGCTTTCTTTTGATTGCGCATTGCTTTTTTATTAAGCCTTCTGCATCATAAATTAAGATTCTAACTGGTGTTTGTTTAAGTTCTAATTTGATCCATTTTTCCCTTTCTTCACAACTCTTTATAGATTGCCAAGGAAACAATAATGGTGGACTTTTGAAACTAAATATAAATATTGAGTCAAGAAAAATGCCCTGTTCCGAATAACCCACATGCACTGTGTTATCGTACTCATGATCACTATGCTGAAAGCTCATATGAACTGTTCCATACTTTATTTGATGATCAATCTCTTTATACGTAGTAAACAACCGTGAGAGCTCTTGCCAACTCCCAAGCCATGATATAAACAACCAAAAAGCTAAGAATAAAAACCCTCCAATAATTGTTTTCATACTCATAGTTTAATTCTTTTTCCCTGATAATAATTTATGCATTATTTGTTATCAGGATCTCAAAGTGAATAATTTGGCCAGGACCCTTTTTGTATGCTTTAACTTTTTTAAACTTGGAACTTTAATTTTATCCATCAGATTCATTTGCACGATTACTTTTAATAATACACGAGAAAACAACAACAAGAACACGCATCAAGAACAAGGTAAGTTACCGAAAATAAATGAGCAGTTCTTATAAGGACAAAACGTTATTTGCAACAATTACTTTTTATGCTTATTCCCTTTGGCTGATTTTTTCAACTTATATTTCTTGCCTTTCTGCTTTTTAGTTTTGGGTTTGATGATTTCTTTACTCAGTACCGTTTCACCCTCTGCGTTGAGTTTAGCGACAAAATCAAAGTCAATTTTACGATCGTCCAGATCAACTGCAGCAATTTTGACGGCAATTTTATCGGTTAGGCGATAAATATTACCACCACGTTCTCCGGTCAGTTGGTGCTTGATGCTGTCGTAGTTGTAGTAGTCGTTGGGCAATGAAGTCACATGCACCAAACCATCGACCTGATATTGATCCAGTTGTACAAACAGGCCAAAGCGAGTCACGCCAGATACTGTTCCCACCATTTCTTCACCGATATATTGCTGCATAAATAAGCATTTCAAACGGGCATCGACCTCACGTGATGCATTTTCCGCACGGCGTTCTGTCATAGAGCACTGTTTATTCATTTCTTCAGCACGCGCAGGTGAATAACGATACTCTTCACCTTTGTGATACAAAATATGATCAATCGCGCGATGCACCATCAAGTCAGGATAACGCCGAATGGGTGAAGTAAAGTGTGCGTAATGGCTCAAAGCCAAACCAAAGTGGCCAGCATTTTCAGCTTCATAAGTGGCCAAAGATTGGGATCGCAACATCACTTGTTCAATCAGCTTTTTATCTTCACGATGCTGAATTTGGTTCAACAATTTCGCCAAATCCTTTGGTGTGGGATTGTCTTTAAAATTGGGGGTAACGCCCAGGCCTTTGAGAAAAGCTCGCAGGTCTTTGACCTTGCTTTCGGGCGGCTGATTGTGACAACGGAATGAGGCTGGCACGCCATGCTTTTCAATAAATTTGGCCGCACAAACATTGGCTGAAATCATAAAATTTTCAATCAACTTATGCGCGTCATTGCGTTCATAGGGTTGAATGTCATCAACCATGCCATCTTCGCCAATATGAATAAATACATCTGTCGAGTTGAACTCAATGCCGCCTCGCGCATGTTTTTCCTGTTGTAAAATTTTAAACAAGTGGTATTGATGTTGTAGCGAATCGGTAACTTTTTCAGACCATTGTTTGCTGTTATCACCCTGATCCAAAAACGCCCAAGCCTCATCATAAGTGACTCGAGCATGTGAATGCATCAAACCACGGTAAAACTCATAAGACATGATTTCTCCAGCGCCATTGATATACATATCACACACCATAGATAAACGATCTACATTGGGGTTCAATGAGCAAATTCCATTAGACAACTCTAAAGGCAACATCGGAATTACTTTGCCTGGAAAATAAACCGAAGTCCCACGGTTATAAGCTTCTTTGTCTAAAGGCGTTCCTGGAACCACATAGCTTGAGACATCAGCTATTGCCACCAATAGACGATAGCCATGTTCGGTTGGTTCTGCATACACAGCATCATCAAAGTCACGTGCATCGGCACCATCAATGGTAATCAACGGCAAATGTCTGATGTCTTTATGAGATCCTATGCTTTTCTCATCTACAACTTTGGGTATTTGGTTGCGGTAGTTTTCAACGGCTTCCGGCCATTCATGCGGCAAACCCTCACTGACGATGGTCAACTGCATCGACAGCTCATGGTTAAGCTGTTGACCTAAAATTGCAATCACTTCCCCATAGGCAGGACGGTGCTTTTCTGGGTATTTTTTGATGCTGACGGTGACATAATCATTGTGTTTGGCTGATCCCATGGCTTCTCTTGGAATCATGATGTCTCCAATCTTGCTGTTATCGGCTTTGAGGTAAGCCAACCCCTCTTCATCAACCAATCGACCGGCCACTGTCGCATGTGCCCGTTGTAATACTTCCACAATAAAGGCATCATGCTTACCATTGCCTTTCTGCGCTGGCTGCACATCTGCCAAAACCACATCACCATCCATCACCATGCGCATTTGTTTAGGTGTGATAAAGGCATCTTCATCCAGTTCTTTGGAAACCAAAAAACCAAAGCCATCAGGATGTGCGCTGACCTGACCCTGAATCAAGGCCAGTTTTGCACGGATACCATAGCCGCCTCGTCGGTTGACCAGCAATTGACCATCTCGCACCATGCTGCGTAATCGTATGCGAAGACCTTCAAATTGCTCATCATTTTGAATGCCAATTTTCAATGCAATGCTTTCCAGCTTGAGCAATTTGTTTTCTTTTTCAAGAAATTGAATCAGCGCGGTTCGGCTGGGGATGGGATTACTGTATTGTTTGACCTGATCTGCGAATTCCGGATCAGGAATATTAAAAGGATTTTTCATGGGGTTATTATACACCCAAGATGATTTTTTTACCTACACGGAGGCATTCTATGCCATCTCCATTTGGTATGAATACATTTGAGGTTTCATGCCTTTGCAGTTGTGCCATTGGTCTATACAAAATGTGTAGCAATCAATGGCTTTAGCTACCATCAATATGAACAATTACTCAAATGAATCTTCAAATATCACATCTGAGGGTTCAATATCATTGATATCACAGGTCGTACCAAGGGCCGTTTCCCATACCTCAAGATAACGGTTGGCTGAACGAAACAACGGTTCCATGTTGGCCTCGCTCATACCCAAACGTTGCACATCAGCCAGCATATCAGGTAATAATCCCATGTGTGCCAGACCATTGGTATTGAAATCATAAGTCTGTTGACCCGTTATTTGTCTATCAAAAGTACCATATTCATTGGTGTAGGGATAAATTAACTGATTGCCGGCACGCTCCTGGGCACTTCGTTCCTCTTTCCGGGAAGCTGTAAGGTCAACCACGCCATCTTCTCCGCCACAACCAGCAGAGCCAAAACGAGGACCTGTATGCGCGGCCACCCCATTAAAATCGGTACCAATGGCCACTGGGCCTTGCATCGCCTCTACCGCATATTGATAGCCTTGCACCCAGGTTTTGGTAGATTGGCGACAATCAGCTTCAATAGTGGGAAATCCACTGCCAGGTGATGGTGCATGTTGTAAAGTTTGCTGCCCATCCAAAGTTAACAACGCTACCAATCCTCCCAACTGGCGCATTTGCTCAAGTTGTTCTGGAGTTCGCATACGTTCATGGCGACCGGCTTGACCTGCAACACCAGGCGTAGTTGGGTCTCCATATAATTGTGGATGTAAATCGAAAAACTGACCATGACTGGCTACCAAAGGATAACTGTTTTCAGCGATTGCCAAACCAAGTGTTTCATCCAGCGCTTTACTTGACATGTGATCAATATCAATCAACATGCCTTTTGCCATCAGTCTTTGTATCAAATCAACACCAGCAGGCGTCAAACCCTGTGCATTGCAGCTGGTGTCAGTATTGTAAGGTGGTGCAATATCTCCTAAATCACAACTGATCAGTGGCCCGTTGGAAACGGCACACGCCAATGCCCTTAATAAATCAATCGCCACATTGTCATGTCTGAATCCATAACCGGAACCTGCACCGGGTGTAGTAGCACAATCCTGTCCGGTTTGCCATTGATATTCAATATAACGATTACCCACTGCCAATGGATCCAGCCACAGTGCGGCTCCCGAGAAAGCATTGTCAAAATTATGTACCGGGAAAATATGGCGAACGCCCCAATTGTAATAATAATCAACGGCTTGTTGCACAGTATTGATTTCAGGATGCGCTGGCATATTTGGGCAAGGGCCACTGACTTTGCAATTGAATAAGTTATCCACTTCTATCCCCAAAGTCACCGCCAGCTTCCCTTGCAATATCACACGACGTGCTTCAACGGGCGTATGTACGATTCTAAACCAACCTTCCCCAGCACCACCATGTTCTTGGTCGAGCCAATCTTGAAAATCATAGGCCGCCTGTATTTGCAAATCAATTTGTGCCATCGAATCAGCACAGTCCACACCGGCCAATTGAACCGAGACTTCACACATGGCTTCGCTGTGCACTGCCATCATCACCATATGTCGCAAGCCACCGCGATAAGCACGTTCTAGCCACTTGTAATACATCTGCTGATGAACAGCCGATTGATGAGTGGGCCATCCATTGAATAGTGGTGCCCCCAAAGGTGCACCCGGTTGATCATTGGAGCCGGTTCCTGTCGGGTCATCAAAAGGTTGATGGTCACCGTGCCACAACACCTGACCATCGCAAACACCTGTACCCAACAAATAATCAGGACAATCTGGTGGTAAGCCATCAGCCACATGAGCTGGAGGCGCACCGCCTTCATAAGCACCGACCACATTCATATCAGTACCATAGTCTTGTTTAAGTGCCTGATTAATACCACCTTGGGCATCATACGGTTTGCCGACAAATGCAGCGCCCCCATGTGCCAAGTGCGCAAACATGTGCGCATGCATGTCAGAAACACCTTTCAAACTACAAAAGGCCACATCAGCTTGAGGCTTTGGATCACAATTTGTACAGTTGACATCTGGCTCAGGAATTTGCTTGATTTCTCCCGTAGTTTCTGCCATCAAACCACAGCTTGAACTCGAAAAAACAGCAGCAGCCGTTGCTGTTGGGCCACAGAAACAATCACCAGTACAACCGGGAATCTCATTCAAACCCGCATCACAAGCACTGCCTTCACCGACACAACAAGCCCGTTCGCCTAAACCGCCACACGGCGCAGGTATCACACAAGTTGAATTGGCAATTACTCCTGTTGTACACAAACAGTCCCCAGCACAACCAGGAACTTCATTGATGCCTGTTAAGCAAGCCCCAAAAGCCTGTTCACCAACGCAGCAGGCGCGCTGACCTGGCCCACCACATGGTGTCACAGCCTGACACACGCTGTTTGACTGAATGCCCCATGCTTGATTACCACATTGTCCAGCATTGGCTTGAGGTATCTCAGCATGCCCAGCCATACAAGCACCAAAAGCCGCCTCTCCTGCACAACAGGCACGTTGACCATCACTGCCACACGGCGTGACTGCTCGACAGATACCCTGAGACTCAATGCCTGGTGCCAGATTATTACATTGTCCGGTGTTGGCAATGGGCTCTTCAACCAATCCTGCCTGGCAAGCACCAAAACCCGCTTCACCGGCGCAACAAGCACGCTGATCAGGACCTCCACAGGGTGTTGGCGCCAAACATATACTGTTAGATTGGGTATCCAATGCATTGGCACAATAGCCAGCATTGGGCTGCGCATTTTCCACCAACCCCGCTTCACAAGCACCAAATTGAGACTCTCCGAGACAACAAGCGCGTTCGCCTAAACCGCCACATGAAGTCACTGCCTGACAAATACTGCTCGATTGAGTACCCCAGGCAAAATTACCGCATTGTCCAGCATTGGCTTGTGAAATTTCTGCTAAGCCATCCACACAGGCACCAAAAGGTGCTTCTCCAGCGCAGCAGGCACGCTGACCTGCTTGACCACAAGGCGGAATGGCTCGACAAATACCTTGTGATTCGATGCCAGGTGCTAGGTTATTGCATTGCCCGGTATTGGCCTGGGGTTGTTCTATCAACCCACTTTGGCAAGCGCCAAATCCAGCCTCTCCTGCACAGCAGGCACGTTGATCAACACCACCACAAGGCGTTGGTGCCAAACACACACTGCTGGATTGAGTGCCAGGCAAGTTGGTGCAGTATCCGGCGTTCGGTTGAGCATTTTCAACCAGTCCCGCTTCACAGGGTCCAAATCCTGATTCACCAAAACAACAAGCACGCTCACCCAAACCTCCACATGAAGTGGGCAAAACACAACTGCTCGAAGACTGAAAAGCGCTGTTAGTGCATTGACAATCGCCCACACAACCTGGAATTTCTAGAAGTCCTGCCATACAGGCGCCAAACTCTGCTTCAAACAGACAACAGGCTCTTTGGCCGTTGTCTCCACAATTTTGAGCAACCGTCTGAAATGATAACAACGATAAGTACAGACCAACGATTGTTACAACAAAGAACTTTATTGAGCGTAGCTGTAACCCGAAACAGGTTGAGCGATTTGTTTGCGGCATGATTTCCCCTTTGTGATACCCTCGTCGACAATCATTATATGTCGATCTCTATTTCTAAACATCATCTATCGAACTTTTCCAAACCCCGACTGTATGAAACACATGAATTTGGGATAACTTATAGCTGCTGCTGTGATAAAATCAGAGCTTTACAATCATTGAATCATTGTACAATCATGATTAAAGCAGAAGTCGTTGAAGACATTGTTAACAAAGTTGAACAATACATTCCTGAAGATTTAAAGACCATGCGTCAGGATTTCAAAAAGAACATGAAATCTATTTTGACTGCCAGCTTACAAAAAGCCGATTTGGTTACCCGTGAAGAATTTGAAGTTCAAAAAGCAGTCCTGGCAAAAACGCGTGCCAAGCTCGAGACTTTAGAAAAACAATTGGCAAAGATAAACAAATAACCCAACCGAGTATTCCCCATGAAAAAAATCATCCTTTTGACCATCATTTGGTCACAAATCACTTTTGCCATCGGTAATGAAACACTGGACAAATCATCAAAACCACAACTGCCTATTATTGTCCGGGTATATTTTGATGATCCGAAACAAATTGCTGCTATCGATGCTTTTGCCGATATCTGGGATGTCAATAAGGATCAAAAATTTGCCACCATCCAAATCACTGATGAAAGCACCTATCAAAATATCATCAAATCAGGTTTAACCATGCGTCTGGATACTCAGTTGATGGATAGATATCAAGCTGTTGAAGAAAAAAGCAACAAAGCCATCAATGGCTCTGGCATTCCTGGTTTTTCCTGTTATTCAACGGTGGAAGAAACCTTTGCTCGCATGGATCAAATGGTCGCCAATTATCCCGAATTAGCTGATATTGAAGACATTGGTGACAGCTGGGAAAAAACCATGAATAATGCCAACGGTCATGACATCAGAATTTTAAAACTAACCAATCAAAACATCATCGCCGATAAACCCATCCTCTTTATGGCATCAGCCATCCATGCTCGTGAATACACCACTGCAGAATTAAATACCCGTTTTGCTGAATATATGCTCAGTCATTATGGCACTGATGCCGATGTCACCTGGATTCTGGACAACCATGAAATCCACCTGTCCCTACAAACCAATCCAGATGGACGAGAAAAGGCAGAAACCGGTCTGCTTTGGCGCAAAAACACCAATCAGGCTTACTGTTCACCCACCAGCAATAGCCGTGGGGCAGATTTGAACAGAAATTACCCCTTTGAGTGGCTTTATGACTCCAACGAATGTGGCGAAACTTTCCGAGGTGCATCACCTGAGTCAGAGCCTGAAATTAATGCGCAAATGGCCTACATACGTAATCACTTTGATGACAATCGAGGAGCAGGTATCAATGACGCAGTTCCTGATGATACCGATGGTATATTTGTTGACATTCATAGTTACAGCCAGCTGGTATTGTATCCTTGGGGTCACACAACCAACCCATCACCCAATGACCAGCAATTCAAAGCACTGGCAAAACGTGCTGCCTATTTCAACAACTACACCCCTGAACAATCTAGCGATTTGTACACCACCTTTGGCGATTCAATAGAAACCACCTACGGCGAGCTGGGGATTGCATCATTGGTATTTGAATTGGGTACTGAATTCTTTCAAGACTGTGATGTTTTTGAGTCAACGATTTTTCCCGACAACCTGAATGCCTTGATTTATTTGGCACGAATCACTCAGGCTCCTTATAAGCAGCCTCTGGGACCCGATGTAGAAAATTTCACCATAATCCCCAATGTTATTGCCGCTGATACACCCGTTGAAATTTCTGGCGTAGCCAATGACAATTTGTATAGTTCCATCAATGGCTCCATCAGCACTGAGTCAGTTACTGGTGTTACCGCTTACATCAATGAATTACCTATTTCTTCAATCAATGGACAAAGTCTGAATGCCGCTGATGGCGCTTTTAATGAAGTACAGGAAGCCTTTGTTGGCAACGTGGATACCAATGGCCTAACCACTGGCAAACACTTGGTTTATTTACAGGCAAGCGATGCCATTCGTGGTGGTGGAACTTATGCAAAATTTATCGAAGTGGTTGAACCCAGTGAAGTGGCTCAGCTTTCAGGTCAGGTTCTCGACGCTTCAACCGGCCTGCCTGTTGAAGGGGCATTATTGACCATAAACCAGTCACAAACATATTCAATCAATGATGGTTCATTCAATCAAATGGTACACCCAGGCACCCATGATTTAACGGTGACTGCCGACAATTATGGCCCTAAAATCATTCCAGCCATTGATCTGACCGCAGGTAACACCAGCATACAAGACATACTCATGAGTCCATTTTGCAGCATCTTCAATGACGATGTGGAAAATGGTAACCCGGGATGGACACATGATACTCCTTGGGCCATCTCAACCAATCACAGTTCCAGCCCCACGCACGGCTGGACCGATAGTCCCAATGGCAGTTATGCGAACAACCTCAACATCAGTCTAACTTCACCTGCGATTGATGTCTCTGACACCAGCTCTGTAGAAGTCAGTTACATGAGTTACTGTGACACTGAAGCGGGTTATGATTATGGCTATTTTGAAGTTCAGTTTGACAACGGCTCTTGGCAAGAAGTTAAAAGATGTGACAATCAGGCCAATTGGCTGGCAGAATCACATCAAATCAATGTACCTGTTAATGCCAGTTCATTAAAACTAAGATTCAGATTAGATACTGATGTAAGTGTCACGAGAGACGGTTGGTCTATTGATGATATCAATGTTCAAGGCTCAGGAGCCGTTTGTGGTACTTTTGATTTTGACCTTATCTTTAAAGATAACTTTGAATAAAGAATTACCTAGAATATCATTGGCTATCCACAAACATTTCAGGTAAAGTACGCACCCCTTTAGCCCAATAACTGAGCATATCAACCATTGGGCTAACATTTTTGTTGAGTAGATAACACTCAAAGCGTGCGCGAAACAGTTTTTCTGCTATTTGACGCACACCCACAGTGCAAGCAATCGAGGTTGCTTACCAAATAACAGAGAAAACTATGAAATTCACTGAACTCGGTCTTTCCGAACCGTTGCAGCGCGCGGTTACGGAACAAGGCTATGACACGCCCTCGCCTATTCAAGCACAAGCGATACCAGCCGTTTTATCCGGTAAAGATGTGATGGCAGCGGCACAAACAGGCACCGGAAAAACCGCTGGTTTCACCTTGCCTATATTGCAAAAACTCAGCCAGGGCGGACTGCTCAAGTTTAATCATGCACGGACTTTGATCCTCACGCCAACACGTGAATTGGCGGCACAAGTTGAAGCCAGCGTTAAAACCTACAGCCAACATTTGAAGATTCGCTCAGCGGTGGTGTTCGGTGGTGTAAAAATTAATCCTCAAATGCAAAAGCTCAGACGTGGTGTAGATATTTTGGTAGCAACACCAGGTCGCTTACTGGATTTATACAATCAAAATGCCATCCGTTTTGATAACCTGGAAACCCTGGTTTTAGATGAAGCTGACCGCATGTTGGACATGGGTTTTATTCATGACATCAAACGCATCATCAAGCTGTTACCAAAAAAACGACAAAACCTGATGTTTTCAGCCACTTTTTCTCCGGAAATCAGACAGCTGGCCAAAACCATTTTGCAGCACCCTGTTGAAATCACCATCAACCCTGAAAAAACCACCGCCGAAAGTGTGGCACAGAAAATGCATCCGGTGGATAAAAAACGCAAAAAGGATTTACTGTTGCATTTGGTAGCCAATGGCAGGTGGCAGCAAGTGCTGGTTTTTTGTCGCACCAAACACGGCTCGAATAAACTCTCAGATTATTTGAATCAATTTGGCATCACCTCGTTGGCCATTCATGGTAACAAAAGCCAGGGGGCCAGAACCCGTGCATTGGACGAATTTAAACAGGGCAATATACGTGTATTGGTTGCTACTGACATTGCAGCCCGTGGCATAGACATTGACTTATTGCCCCATGTGGTTAATTTTGATCTACCTAATGTGCCTGAAGACTATGTGCATCGCATTGGCAGAACCGGTCGTGCCGGCGCCGAAGGTGAGGCCATTTCATTGGTCAGTGCTGATGAATATGTGCAATTGTTCGACATTGAAAAATTACTCGGCCATACCCTGGAACGTGAATATGTTGATGATTTTGAACCCGATCATGATGTACCAGCATCTAAGCAGCTGGTCAGCAGAAAATTAGCCAACAGCTTGCGTCCTACGAAAAAAACCAAGTCCACCAACAGGCCATCATCTAACCAACCCACCGCCAATAATCGCACAATCGAGGGCAGTAAAAAGAAACCCAAAAAGCCCAAAAAAAGGCCTTTTGTCAAAG
>JAGRJR010000004.1 GCA_020442635.1 Lysobacterales bacterium | reverse complement strand
ACGTTTACTGTTTCAGTACAAAATACTGGAAATGTTACCTTAACCAATCTGGTTGTGAATGATCCGATGGCTACCGGAGGTGTTTTGAGTTGTTCACCGACAACATTGGCACCTGGTGCAACAGCTACGTGTAACTCATATACATACACAGTTACCCAGGCTGATGTCGATAACGGCGGTGCGATTGACAATACGGCCACAGCCACGGCTGATGATCCATCTAACAATCCAGTAAATGATGATGACTCGACCAGTACACCAATTGTTGCGGGCGGTCCTTCTTTAACCGTGGTTAAATCAATGACCAATCATGATGATGTTGACGGTAACAGCGTGGTTTCAGTTGGGGATATTCTCACCTATACCATTGTGGCAACCAACAACGGTAACGTGACTCTGAATAATGTGGTAGTGACTGATACCCTGATCAACCCCAGTACCATAACTTGTACAACGGTCGCTCCGGGTGATAACTGTCAATTACAAGGCACTTATACCGTGACACAGGCAGATGTGGATAATGGTCAAATCATTAATACCGGTACAGGTGACTCTGATGAAACGCCGCCGGTTGATGATGATCACACCGTTGTTGTTACTTCAAATCCGGCTTTGGAAACGGTGAAATCACTGACCAATAATGCAGATGAGGATAATTCAGGTACAGTGACTGTAGGTGACACTTTGACTTTTACCATTGTCGTTACCAACACTGGTGATGTGACTTTGACTCAGGTTACGGTAACCGATAACATGATTAATCCGGGAATGACCACCTGTCCGGTGTTGTTGGTCGGTGAATCGTGTACTTTGGTAGGTACCTATGTGGTTACACCACAAGATGTCAATAATGGTCAAATTATCAACGTTGCAGAAGGTAATGCGACTGAAACAGGTCCTGATCCGGATACAGATACGGAAACTGTTATTGTGACAGGAGCACCTCCACAGGAGCCGGTTTCTGTGCCAACTTTAAGGTTTTATTCAATATTGTTATTGATGCTGACATTGGGTTGGTTTGCCAGACGCAGATTCACTTGATCAAGTGATCTGAAGTTTGAGTATCTTAAAAAGGCCTGATTTTCAGGCCTTTTTTAATGGCAAAGGGTGGCAATCAATCAGTCAGAGAAAAGCCAAAATCCTGTTCGGTGTTTGCAGCCATTGCTGTGACAACAATCCAGGCGGCCAGATTTTGCGCCAATTCATCACGGTCAATTTTATCCAAAGTGTCATTGGCGGTATGATGATAGTCAAAATACTTTGTTCCATCCTGTTTAAGGCTAAAGACCGCCATACCGGCTTTTCTCATAGGAATCAAATCGGCTCCTGAGGAACTTGTGTTGTTCTGGTATTCGATACCCAGTGGTTCGAGCATGCTGGAAATTTGTTGAATAACAGGCAAAGCATGTTCACCCACTCGTGTACCCAAGCCATATATCCTTCCGGCACCAAAATCTGACTCACCACCTAAAATATGACGATTCATTTCATGCTTGTGCGCTTCATGATAGGCAGTTGCTCCTGATAAGCCATATTCTTCGTTCGCCCAAAGTACCACTCGAATGGTTTTTTTCAATGGTCCCAGATGATCACGAATTAATTTGGCCGCAGCCATGGTCAACCCACAGCCGGAGGCATCATCAATCGCACCGGTGCCTAAATCCCATGAGTCCAAATGACAACCAATCACGATATATTGATCTTTCTGATCGGTGCCCAACATATCGCCAATGACATTTTGGGAAGTGTATTGACCATCAAAATGTGAAGTCAAGGTCAGTTTTAAACTCACAGCCTGTTGACGTGACAACATATTAACCAGCAAGTCTGCATCGGGGTTGGAAATCGCACCGGCGGGTACTGAAGGAATTTTTTTATCATATTTGGCCGCACCGGTATGCGGTGTGCGGTTGTTGTCGGTACCAATTGAGCGAATGATGGCAGCGATACCGCCTTTGGCAGCAGTGACTTGTGCAGCGGTACCACGCGCACCCACGGCTTTGCCGTAGCCAGAACCGTCTTTGTGTCTTTCCATGCGGTTTGAAATGAAGGTGATTTTACCTTTGACCATTTCTGGGTCGGCGGCTTCAAGTTCTGCCAGGGTCGCAAAGTGTACAAGCTCGCCCGTCAGACCAGTCTCTGGTGTGGGGTGTGTTCTGCCCAATGCGGTGATGGCCAATTGGTGCGGGTAGGGCGCCATGATTTCAGCGGATTCTTCACCGCGGGTCCATTTTTCAAAAGTAACAGGCTCCAGACTAATCTGATCAAAACCCAATGACTTGAATTTGGCTTCGGCCCAGGCCACCGCCTTGGCATCACCGGGACTGCCGGCCAAACGAGCCCCTACTTCTGTGGTCAGTGATTCGGTCAACTCATAGGCCAGTTGGTTACTCAGGGCTTGTTCGCGTAATTGAGCCACCTGATCTAAAAACTGTTCAGAATAGTCGCTTTTGAAAACATTATCAGCCAGGCTGTGGGTGGATAAAAACCAGCCGCTGAGCAGTAAAACGCATGATCTCATAAATAATCCTTGTCAAAAAAACCAAAGATTGTAGCAAAGTTCAATGTAATGGACACAAAAAAGCCGGAGCAAGCCCCGGCTTTTGACAGGAAATAACTGGCTTATTCAGCAGTTATCTTTTTGGCGTCACCTGCCTTGATGATTGAGAAACTGTCTGGTTTCACATATTTTTGAATGGCCATATTGACTTGTAAAATGGTCAACTCCTGAATGGCATCTTCATACTTCTTATTCCATTGTTGGGTGCGATCCAGATCAATGAAACCCGCCAGTTCACTGGCCAGACGATTGTCTTTGGCGCGATCTATTTTGTTGTTTTGCAACACGCCTTTTCTGGCGTCGTCCAGTTCTTGTTGGGTGAAGCCATCATTCAATACCTTTTGTAACTCCTCCATAAAACCGGTTTCTACTTTTTCCAGATTTTCCGGTGCACAAATGGCATAAGCTCCGAAAGTGGCATTTTCATCATACGCTGATGCGTTGAAGAATGAGCCAGCACCATAACTTAAACCATCCTGTTGTCGCAGGCGATTGGCCAAACGACTGCTGATGAAGCCGCCACCAAACATTTGATTGGCCATCACCAGAGCTGGATAATCAGGGTGGTCATCGCTGATCGGTAAGCGCATCATGGCACCGAATGCAGCACCCGATTTATCAGGTGTGTCAACGAACTTGTTGATGCTGTCAACGACAGCAAAACGGGATGGAACGCGTGAATATTCAACATTGCTGGTCCAACCCTTGAACAAGTCATTGAGTTTGTCTGCGACCGCCTGGTCGTCAAAATCGCCAACGATACTGACATCGGCATCTTGTGAACCATAGAACTTCTGGTGGAAAGCTTTGACTTGTTTGGCAGTGGTGGCTTTGATGGCCTCAATTTCATCATCTATGTCCATCTGGTAACGAGGATGACCTGGCTCATAAGGGTCTAAATGTTGTCCCAACTGTCTGAATACTTGAGTCGTGGGTTGTTGTTTTTGTTGTTCAAGACTAACCACCAATTCTTGCTTCAATACCTCTAATTCTTCCTCGTCGAATGCAGGTTTTTTCAAAACTTCATTCAACAATTCAATCACAGCGGGTAAATTTTCGTGTGTGGTACGAATACTGACACTGGCGCCGCGAGCAGAACCTGAAACATTGACATTGGCTTTTAATTCATCGAATTTTGCTTTCAACTCATTGCGACTGTATTTTTCTGTGCCTCGATCCAACATATTAGCCGCCAATCGACCAACAATGGCTTTGTTGAATAAGGCTTCTTCATTACCCAGATCCAAGCTCAGATTCATCACCACTGAATCGCCACGGGTTTCTTTTTTGACATGAACCAGTTTGGCTTCATTAGGTAGATCTAAGCGTTGCGAACGTGCATCGATGTTATCAAAAGATGGATCAAAATCCTCACCCTGTGCCACCATTTCACGCCCTTCATAGCCTTCGACCATGGCTTTGACTTCGGCAACAGAGTAGCGTTTGATAGAATCGGCACGATCAAAGTCTGATTCAGGAATAAACAAACCTAATGTGCGGTTGTCATTCACCAGGTATTCTTCGGCAGCTTCCTGCACATCAGCCACCGTTACCGCTTCGGTACGATCACGATTCAGGAACAGCAAACGCCAATCACCCATACCAACCCATTCACTTAATGCCAAGGCAATGCCTTCGGATGAGTTGAATGATAATTCAAATTGTTTGATTAGATTGGCTTTGGCGTTTTTGACCTCTTCTTCAGTGATTGGATTATCTTTAGCACCTTCCATGGTGGCAATAAAGGCCTCTTTGGCGGCATTCAAATCTTTGTCTTTGCCAACTTGAACCATAAAAGAGACGGCACCAGGCTCGGCCCATTGGAAGTTAAAGCCAAATGAACTGGCTCCCAAATCCTTTTTGACCACGTTTTCATGTAAACGCCCGGTGGTTGGATGAGCCATGATTTGACTCAAAACATTCAAAGCAGGGAATTTTTCATCAGAACCCGCAGGTCCTTTATACATGGCACCAACTAATTGAACATCACCAGCACGACGTACTGTGACGGAACGTTCACCGTCCTGTATGGGTTCTTCGGTGTAAAGTTCACGGATTTCTCTTTTGGGTTTTGGAATTTTGGCGTAATGTTTTTTGATCAAATCCAATGTTTTGGCTTCATCAATTTTACCGGCAACAATCAAAGTGGCATTATCTGGTTGGTAATATTTTCTATAAAATGCCTGCAGGTTTGAAATGTCCACATTTTCCAAATCAGATCGTGCGCCAATGGTGCTTTTGCCATAGTTATGCCAGTCCATAGAAACAGAGCCCATTCTTTGCCATAAAACTCGGAAAGGATTGTTGTCACCATTTTCCAATTCATTTCTCACAACCGTCATTTCAGAATCCAGATCTTCTCTTGATATGAATGAATTGATCATGCGGTCCGCTTCTAATTCCAAAGCCCACTCCAGGTTTTCATCAGAAGCAGCAAAGGTTTCAAAGTAATTGGTACGGTCTGTCCAGGTGGTGCCGTTGGGTTCTGCACCATGATCAGTCAGTTCTTTAGGAATGTTCGGGTGACTCGGTGTGCCTTTGAATACCAAATGCTCCAACAAGTGAGCCATACCGGTTTCACCATAATTTTCATGTTTTGAGCCTACATGGTAGGTGATGTTAACGGTTTGGGTTTCCTGGGATTGGTCAGGGAACAATAAAATCTGTAAACCATTGTCCATGCGATATTCAGTGATACCCTCTACTGATGTAACTTTTTCAATGCCTTTAGGTAACTTGGCCAGGGCGTTGAATGAAATGAATAAAACCAGCAGCAATGGCAGCCACTTTCCTCGTTGACTTAATGACATATAAGTACCTCTTGTTTTTAAAAAAATATAGACGTTTGCTATAGAAAAAAAGTTCAGGGATTAAAAGCCGAACTTTTTGTGAGGCATACTCTAACTGAACAGAAATAAAAAAACACCTAACAAAAGTCATGTTTGTCAGGTGTTTTTTGATAAAGCTTTAGGTTAAAGGATGTTATTGCTGAAAAGCTGTTTCAAAACCATTCACAAAAATAGGGTATTCCTTGGTGGTCACTCTGCGGTGTGAGCCTATGTAGTTCGAGGCACTGGTGGCTACATGATTCCGACCATCGGTTGATACGAGCGTGCCAAATTGACCAAAATCCCAGGGATAAGCGTTGGTGTCAGATCCAACTATTTGCTGTTTTTCCAGATATAAACCGTTATTGCCATTGTAATTGAGGTTTTTGCTGAACAAATAGACCCTGCCTTTTCTGTCGTTACTGAAAGGTGCTCCAACCAATAATTCAGTGGTGCCAAAATAGTCATCACCATTGGCAGCAATGGTTGAGCCGAAGTGTTCACCTTGTCCACCTACAATAACCGATGGTAACAGTTTTTCAACATAACCAGTGTTTTGCCATACGTGAACTGCACCCACTTGTCTTGTCGACATGTCCGGTTTCTCCAAGGGTGCACCAGCAAATAAAGAAATGTTATTGCCTGGTTGTTTAATAACTTCAACAGCGGCACCCAGATTGGCACCTGCAACGGGTTGATCGGCGGTAATGATTGAACAACAGGACCAGGTTTGTGTCAAATTGTCTCTAAAAGCATAAAAAATAGCTCCTGCGTCAACTAACGTATTACCATTGTCATCTACATCGTAACCAGGTGCGCCAGAAGCAATAAAAATACCATCCACAGAAACCGAAGCACCCCACTTATCAAAACTGTCTAAGGCTTCAAAAAAAGCCACTCCCGATTGAACAATCTCCTCTTCCCACGGCAAACCTCCGCTTTTTTTGTAAATGGTTATACCACCAGTGGTGTGCGTGCCACCACCAATGGGGTCAGGTCTTCGCATGGTATCATCACCAACCACTAAAACCCAGAGATAGGCATTGATGTCTTCAACATAATCATAGTTCAATGCTATCGATACTCCAAAATTATTGGAACTGTTGGTGCCAACAAATTTATCTTGTTGAATAAAATCACCATTAACATCTAATTGGAATGCATAAACTGCGCCTTGATCAGGTCCTGAATCATCATCATTCAGGGCAGAACCCATAATCCAGACTTCACCAGTTAAGTGATTGCGTTCAATGGCAACCGCAGAGCCCAATTGATCATTACTTTCTGCATCATCAGCATAGAGGGTTTGGTAAGGTAGCCATTGACCATTAACATTTTGATAGACATGAATGGCGCCAGCATTGGATGCTTGAACATCATTTTGGGTGTCACCAATGACCAACCATTCATCAAGATTGGCAACACCATTACCAAAACCATTATCGGTTAAAGGGTTGGGCTCAATATTAATTGGCCATTCAATTTCTGCAGAAGCTTGAGAAACCACAAAAACAGTCAGCATTGTCATCAATTTGAACATTACACACCTCCTACTTTTCTTGTTGTACTTTAGCTATTGTAAATAAGATTTTTTAAAGTTGTATAGAAACGACATGTTTTTTTGTTTCATAGCCAAAAATGTGAGTTATTTGTGATAATGTATCGATATTTTATTCAGGTTTGATTTATGAAGTATTTTCTTTTTTTGATTATTGCAATCAGTGCTGCGACTGCTATTGGGGTAAAGTCTAAAGAAAACAAAGTAGCAGAAGATGAGTCATTGAAAGTATCAGAAAATTACAATGCCAAATTGGCACAAGAATTAGGTGCTGATGACTATGGGATGAAAATGTATGTCATGGCCTTGCTGAAACAAGGCCCTAATCGTGACCATTCACCTGAAGAAGCTGCCAAACTACAAAAAGCTCATATGGATAACATCAAAAGAATGGCTGAAAGCGGCGAACTTGTGTTGGCAGGACCTTTTGCCAAGAATGACCAAGGCATTCAGGGGATTTATATTTTTGATGTTAAAACCGTAGAAGAAGCCGAAGCATTGACCAGCAGTGATCCAGCGATTAAAGCCGGTCGCTTAAAAATGGAATTAATCCCTTGGTACGGCTCGGCGGCTTTACTGAAAGTCACAGAAATTGGTAAAACGATTGCCAAGAAGAGCTTTTAAATTCTCGTCATGATACACCAGCATGGAAACCAGCTCATGTTAAATTTATTGTCATTCTGAGTGAGCGTAGCGAATCGAAGAATCTGTTTGGATTTTGGTGGTGCTTGAAAATTGGTTCAACTCAGCTTGATGAGATGCTTCGACTTCACTGCGTTTCTCTCAGTATGACATATATTTTTGCCAATCCATGAGTTGTATTAAGATGGGGTGTTACAAAGAATAAACTTGCGATGATTGTTTTTTCTGAGTAAAAGTTTCTATGCGCTTTAATATCTCTTCAGCGGTCAAACCGGCTTCTTCGAGTAATTGTTCACGGGTGCCATGATCCTGGAATTTGTCAGGTAAGCCGAGGTTTAATACCGGGGTTTGTATTTTCAGTTCGTGAGGGATTTCATTCACATAACTGCCAGCACCGCCTTGGATCACATTGTCTTCAATGGTCACAATGTGTTTAGTGTGGCGCTTAAAGAAAGACTTATAAAAACTACACCAAGTTAGCTTTTGTGATTGGATAAATTAGTGATCTAAGTTCTTTTAAGTTGGACGTTTGGGTTTTGCCGTAGATGCTTCTCATTTGTGTCTTGACAGTTTCTGAAGATGTACCTCTGTAATTAGAAATTTCAATTAAAGATTTTCCATTTATAGCCAGTCTTAGAACTTCTTTTTCTGTATAAGTGAAATCATATAAATCAATGAGTACATCTGAATTTGAAACCTGACCTTGAAGAAGAAATACCACGGCTCTTGGGTTGTAGTATTTAAAGAAATTGATTTCTTTTTGTAAAGGACAAATTAATAACTCAACCGGCCCAGAAGTTAATTTTTTGCTGATAGAGGAAGTTTCACTAATCGTCTCATTGCAAGCAAGAGAAATGGCATCTAAAAGCTGTGAGTTTAGTTTTCTGTGTTTGACAGTTAACCGGCCTTTGTTGTCACTTAATATATGGTTGGAAAGCAGGCAATTCATACCAATTGAATTGACATTTAAAATTCTCGCTTTATCATCAACAATAAACACTGCCTGATTGATAAATTGTATGGTTTGTTCAAGTGCCGCTGCATTATCACCAAGCTGCTGGATGTTTTTGCTTAAAATCATGGCTTGATTAAAAGCATGTCTTATGTATTCAAATTCTTCAATTTCTTGGACTGTATATGCGCCAATAGAAGAGCTTCTTGGGGTACAAATACCTGCTCTTAAGTTACCAGGCAGGTCAATCATAGTTCCAATGGCATGGTCACAATCATACCTTTTCCAATAATCGCCAAAATAGTCATACTTTTTGTGGTTATGTTCAATTGAAAAGAAAATATCTTCGATTCTTTTATCGGTGAGTGGTATGTGCGGGTTAGAAGCTATAAATTGCTCAGATTCTCGGTATGGGTCTATAAAACAGTAAGTGGAAGCATATAAATTTTTAAACGATTCATCAATTCCATAAATGGCATCATGAACCAAAGCATTAGTATTGGTATTGTAAACATATAATCCTGCATAAACAGAACTATACCATTCACGAATTCTCTTCCCAGCAACCTGCCAAGCACCTGGATTCAATATCGTGTCATAAATACTTGAGACTATTTCAATTAAGTTTTTGTCCTCGCTCATCCTCTTCCCTCCTGCTTAACATCAAGTTAACACATTTTTCTTTTTAAGAAAAACATTTTCATCACCCTTGGGGGGGATGTGTGAAAAAAATAAATCAGTAATATAAAAGTTAATTCAGTAAATAGGGAGGAAAATATATGCGTTTAATTACGGTATTGACAATTAGCACATTGATTGGTGGTTGTGGGTTGACGTATGAGGAGCACAAGCAGTTTGCGAGAATTTTAGAGAGTTCACTGACAGGATCTTCACAATATGGTAATTCTTATTCATCAAGTGGTAATGAATATTATAGTTCTCAAAACACTAATGAAAGTGAAGTTTATGTTACGAATAAAAGCTATTGTTTGTCGGTAGATTCTTCAAGAGCGAATACTATAGGTGATATGGCCTATTTAGAAAATCGCTGCAGCTCAGAATTAAAGGTGACATATTGTTTCGGAATGGGGACATGTGACACGAACAGAGGATCAACGAGTGTTGATGCTTATGATAAGAGAACTATTTTTTATGACAAAGATGAGTACACATATTTATCATTGCTGGCATTTGCTTGTGAATCAGATGTTGATTTTAGCGACTGCCAGTCTGCAGTTCGTGATTATTTTGAATATAAATAATCAAAATTTTATAGGGAGAAAAATAATGAAAAAAATAATTTTAATAACAATATTTACATTCTTGTCAACTTTAGTGTTTGCTGAGGGTGATGAATATATCCATTGTTTGTCTGTTAACCCTAATGAAAAGATCACATATTTTAGTGAAGTATTTTTTGGGGACTATGGGAGAAAAACAAAATTTGAGAATAGGTTTTATGACTATTTAAAAGGAAGGGTTGGAGCAAATGTTGAACGAAGTAGAACCAGTTGTTTTTTTGAAGATGAAAAGAATGAAGCTGAATCAGAACAAAATGATATGGCTAAAAACAAACGTAGAAACGGTTATTCGATTGAATTTACAAACTGGTCATATTAAATCAAAAGTTCTTAGGTTTTTGAAAAGGCGCATATGTCTTTTCTTGTTAAAAGGAAAACTATCTCAGGAGATCTTATGAAAATGTACACAGCGAATCACAATCAGTTATTTATATTTTTAATTTTCTACAGTTTATTAGCTAACAGTGAACCAGTATCTCTGTTTAATGAATCTATAGAAATGAGTGAAACAGATTCAAATTATGACTTTGGAAAAAGGTTGATAATTGAACAAGATTTAATTAGTCAAGTTGAAGATGATTATTGGAACGGAAAAACTAACTTTAAAGGTGCTGAGAAGAGTCAAACTCCTCCTGCAGGATTGACTGGAAATTGGTACAACCCAAACCAATCTGGGCACGGCTTTATGATAGAAGTTTTGCCAGATAATAGGGTGCTGTTATCTTGGTATACATATAATTTGAGAGGTGACCCAGTGTGGCTTCTTGGTGTTGGTAATTGGAATTCGAATGACAATTCTATTTCAATAAATATGAATTTTAGTTATGGCATGGCATTTGGCTATTTTATACCCAGTGATTTGAATACGGAATATTGGGGAAATGTAACTGTTAGATTTAATGACTGTAATTCAGCATCAGTTTCATACAGTAGCTCATATGTGGATTTTTATACTGGCCAAATGTATGGAAATGGTTCATTTCCTTTTTCAAGATTAACTAGTATCAAAGATTTAAACTGCTCTTTATCAGGTGGAGGGCAGGCAAATAATACGACCTATTTGAGGCTTCAAAATAAATTGTTAAATGATGTGAATTTAACTATTGACGGCCAGTATATTGGTACATCTGAAGCTGGCTTAACTCAAGGGTCAACGGTCAGTTATACAGGCAGTAGACTGGTAGTTAACTGGACTTTGGAGAAAACTGGTAATTCGGTTGGATTTGAAGTCGGCGATAATATTTCTGGCAGTTTCACAATTGATAATCCAGGAAGTACAACCGACTTAGTCATTAATAATAGATTTTCAAATGGTGATGCGATCTTTGTACCGTTTTTTAATAATACTTCTGGTTCTGACATATTGATAGGCGTGAATATGGGATTGCAGTCAGAGAACAGATGTAACTGCACAGTTCCTGCTGGTGGGAATAATGTAAAGTTAGGATACTATCTTTTTTACAGAAATACCAATGTCAGAGCCTATCAAAGTGGAAGCAACTACACTGGTCAATATACATACTGGGAAAATTTAGTTCCTTATCTACAAACAGATACAGGACGAATTAATTTTGAGTATTAATTTGAATTCGTTTTTAAACAATTAAGATGAAAAGAGTTTAGTGATGAAAAGTTTAAAGTATAAATTTCTGTTATTTCTGGTTACTGTTTTTGTTATAGTGCAGTCAGTTGCACAAAATATATCTGGTTCAATCACTAATAGTGGTTGTGATGTTAAAATACAGTCAATTGATTTAAGTACGAGTAATATACTTCAAGGCTATTCTTTTGATTCAATAGAGTTTGTTTTGAAAAATGATTCTCTTGAGAATCATTGTTCTGGAACATATAGCACTAGTGTTGAAATTGGCACAAGTGGACTTTTCCCATGCAGTTTCAGTCAATATTGTCTTGAAATAATAGGACCTGAAATAGCCGTTAACTTATTTCCAGGTGAAAGTGAAACATTTGGTTTGAATAACATATCTGTTCCGATAGATTTTCCCGAGTTTAATTATAATGCTGGGCCGTTAGATTTCATGACTTTTCCTCTAAGGCTCTATATTGGTAATGGTCTAGATTCAGGAGATTCTTTTGAAGTAATGGATGCTGTTAATATTTTTAATAATATGCCGCCTGAATCTCCAGTGTTAAAGTACCCTCAAAATGGTGCGATTATATATATTGAAGAAATTCTTGAGTGGTTTTTATCTCTAGATCCAAATGGTGAAGCTGTCAGTTATTTGACGAGAATTTCTAATAGTCAAGATCCAAGTTATGACAATGTAAACTGTATTTCTAGTGATGTTAAATGTGAACTTTCCTTATTAAATTTACAACACAACTCTATATATTTTTGGAATGTTCAAGCTGAAGACGAAGCTGGCCTAAAAAGCTCATTTAGTGAGACAAATTACTTTAGGACCTCGTCGCCACCAGCTGAAGTTTTTTATGGTGGTTTTGACAACTTTGATCAAAGGTTTGAATTTAATTTTATTCATAATGGCAGTTTTGAAAACTTTGGGCAAGGTTGGCAATTTTTTTACTTAGGAACTCATCTCCTTTGCTCCATGGAGTTTTGTTCAGATGATTTGTTTGCGGAGCCACATACTGGTGACTATTGGGCGAGAATACATATAAATTTGCCAATATACCAAAGCAATGTTCATTTACCTAAAGCTCCTGCAAAACTACAATTTTGGTTGAAAGTTCCCGAAAATTCGGTACTTGGTGATTTACAAGTGTTTTTGGGAGATGATTTAATTTTTGAAGTTACTCCAATAGATTACTCTTTATATTCTAGCTATGAATTGATTTCTATTGATGTAAGTGCTTTAGGTGATGGAGGTCAACATAGATTAAGTTTTACTGGGAGTGGTATAGAGGGAGGAACAAGGTTTTATATTGATGATGTAAAACTACTTGTTAACTTAAACAGTAACTAATGGAGGGTCGATGAATACGAAAAATATCAATGTTCAGTCAATATTTTTGATTGTAATTATATGCACAATAGCATCGCCAGCGCTTCCGTTATCATATGAAAGAGCTACGTTATCAGAGATAGTGGCGCATAACGAATATCTTGTAAAAGGTGTAATTACTAAAGTAGAAAACTTTCCTCAACTTTGTGAAAATATTGGAGTTACTAAGTACTCAATTCAAATTCAAGCCTCGTCCACTGATAAACTGAATTATAAAGAGTTGGATTTTATAGTCTTTGGTGGTGAATCAAGGAAGGGAGGAATAGTTTATTCAAATAAAAACTATCTACTCAAAATGAATCAAGAAGTTATGGTTTTTTTAAATTCAGAAAAAGCAAATAAATATTTTGTTTCAAATTTAAATTTTGGAATCTTGGCTGCTAAAAACGATAAAGTTTCAATTCCCTGGGTTGGTACTAACAATAATCATCAAATGGATGTTATAGATTTGATTGATGAATTTTCAAATATGCGAAATCAGGCTAAACTTGAAAAGCTTAAAACCAGCATTAGCAAATATTATGAGAAGGCATGGAAAGGAGATATTACTTGCGAAAATAAACAAATTCAAATTAAATCAATTGAAACGATTTCTAATTTAAACAAGCCTATATTGAATTACACAAATCCTAATAAATTCAGTCTGATTTATCCAGGTCGGACACATAGAAAAACAATTACTGGTCCTGCATCTGGTACTGGACTGTTTTATTTGTTAAGTGAATCAGCATTTAACTCGTGGAATAGATACGGTGAAAATGATTTTCTAATCAATGTAATAGGAGGAAACAATACTTGGAGTTGGGGAGGGTTGGTTCCTAAAAATGAATTTGGTGGGTTCCCTTCTGATGCGGATTTAGGCAGTTTGGGGCTCCCACCTTGGGATGCAAATACGCTTGGTATAACATTTCATCATGCTTGGGGTGAAACTTTTGAAGCAGATATTGCCCTTAATCCAAATAAAAAATGGACTTATCGGGATTGGGATTCGGCTGTTCGAGGATTTTCTTTAAATTACTTGTATAACACAATGGGGCATGAACTTGGACATTTTCTAAATTTAGATCATCCATTCGAAAATTATGATGTGATACATCATTCTATAATGAATTATGCTCCTAGTAGCTGTCGGAGAGGAGTTCTGGGTATTGATGATTTGAGAGCTTTTTCGGGCATTACTTCAGCAATCTCCCCACCCTTAAACTTGAATCAATATGAGTATTCAGTATACCCATGTGCAACTTCTGATCAAAATGGGCTAGAAGCTGCTTATACTAGTCTAAGCTTTTATCCCAGAATTTTTGATTGTAATGTTGTCGATTGCTATAATGAAAACAGTTCATTTAGTGCTGAAGTTTCAGGATTTACAGTGCAAAATTTTGGAATGGAACCTCAAACTGAACCTTTAAACATAGGCTTCATGTTTAAGCCGAATTCTAGGTTTGGTAGGTACATTGGTGAGCCTTATAATAACAATACTTATGCAACAATTCCAATTCCCTCTATCCCATCATTGGGCAGTTATATAGTAGATTACCAAAACCCTATCAGTATTGATTTCAAAATACCAGCGCATGTTGGATACAATCCATTTGCTTGGTATGACAATTCAATCTCATTCTCAGGAGGACTTTTGTGGCCATTTTTTTCTAGATACTCTGATGAGAATTTAAACCAAGGTTTCAGTAATGATATCTGGTTAAATAAAGGGAAGCCATCACCAGGGTCAATTTTTATTAAGGGGAAAATTCATTCATTTTTGAATGACCCCAATTATTCTGTTAATTTTGAAGATACTTCTAGTTCATTGATTATTCCACTTGGCGGGGCATTACTTTTTAATGCTGTTCCAAATGTTGGTGGAATGAATTATTTAAAAATTTCAGCCCCTGAAAATGCTGAAATCCATGTCAGAGAGTATAGGCTTGATTTAGGTAGGTTTTCTCGTGAATTTAGGCTTTGCGGAGGGACTAATTTTAATGTCGCAAGAATTCAAATTGATCCAGTTAATGCTTCTAATCATTCAAGGTTCTTAATTTACTTCAAGTACTACGATGAAGTTTATTTTGATCCCAATATAAATAGTGCAGAGCCATACGGACCTACTAATAACCTAGTCGTTAGACTGAGATACTACAGTGGAGACGGTTCACCATTTGAAAACTATTATCAGCCTATTGGGACATTGTATGATACGATTTTTAGTAATAATTTTGAACAAGTTGAGTTAAATAACGGTTTAAATTGTAATATGGAATATGAAACTGTAAACACATTCTCAGTTTATAATTTGGGTATGCCTTTTGATGAATTTCCGGAAATCACAAATGATTAATTAAATGCATGTATTAATTTTCATATTAAAGGTTTTAATTTTGAGGGTACTTGTACATGGTGAGGGTGTTTGAGTTCTAAATAGAGCTATTAATTCTTTGTAATTGAATAGATGTTTGCAGGCTGTGTTTCTTGCATGAATCTTTGGATTCGATGCAAGATTTGATCAAATTGCAAATCAGCTTCTTCGAGTAATTGTTCACGGGTGCCGTGATCTTGGAATTTATCAGGTAAGCCGAGGTTCAAAACTGGGGTTTGAATTTTAAGCTCATGTAAAATTTCATTGACATAACTGCCAGCACCGCCTTGAATCACGTTATCTTCTATGGTCACAATGTGACTGTGTTTACGAGCCATTTTTTCGATCACATTGCGATCAATGGGCTTAATAAACCGCATATTAACCACAGTGGCATCGAGTTTCTCGGCGGCTAATTCGGTTTGGTCGAGCAGGGCTCCAAAGGATAGTATGGCCACATCCTTGCCCCCTTTTCGGGTGATTTCTGCTTTGCCCAAAGGAATTTCAGTCATTTTGGGTAATATAGCAACACCGGGTCCTTTCCCTCTTGGGTACCTGACAGCCGCAGGTCCTGGGTGCTGATGTCCAGTGTAAAGCATCTGGCGGCACTCATTTTCATCTGCTGGTGCCATGATGGTCATATTGGGAACACATCGCAAAAACGATATATCCAAATTGCCAGCATGTGTGGCACCATCAGGACCAACAACGCCCCCACGATCAATCGCAAACAACACGTCCAGGTTTTGAATGGCGACATCATGAATCAATTGATCATAAGCCCTCTGCAAAAATGATGAGTAAATCGCCACCACTGGCTTAACGCCCTCACAGGCCATGCCGGCAGCCAATGTGACTGCATGTTGTTCAGCGATACCAACATCGAAGTATCGTTTGGGAAATAATTTGGAATATTCAACTAAGCCAGAACCTTCGCGCATTGCAGGTGTAATAGCCACCAGCTTGGTATCCATGCGTGCCATATCACACATCCATTGACCAAAGACCTCAGTATAAGTCGGTTTGGACGGCTTGTTATTACTTTTTATGCCTTCTTCAGGATCGAACTTACCCACTGCATGGTATTTAATCGGGTCTTCCTCGGCTGGTTTATAACCTTTGCCTTTTTTGGTGATGATGTGTAGCAGTTTGGGACCGTTGATTTCTTTGGCAATTTCGAGTTTTTCTACCAGTTGATCGACATCGTGTCCATCTATGGGACCCAGATGGTGAAAACCCAACTCTTCAAACAGGGTATTGGGCACAAACATGCCTTTGGTGTGTTCTTCCCATCGTGATAAAAACCTCCACAACCAGGAACCGCGGCGCATCCAGCGTTTTGATTTTTCTCGCATGCGGTTATAGGTGCGGCCACTGACGATTTTTATCAACATGCGGGTCAGAGCTCCGACGTTGGGTGAAATCGACATTTCGTTTTCATTCAAAACTACCAGCATATTGGTGTCCAGTTCACCGCCATGATTCAAGGCTTCATATGCCATACCAGCGGTCATGGCGCCATCACCAATAACAGCCACCACTTCTCGCTTCTCACCCACTATTTGACTGCCTAAAGACATGCCCAGTGCCGCCCCTATTGAGGTAGAAGAGTGCCCAACACCAAAGGTGTCGTATTCACTTTCACAACGTTTTGGAAATGGTGCTAAACCATCTTTTTGTTTGATGGTGGTCAAACGGTCTTTTCGACCAGTGAGGATTTTATGCGGATAAGCTTGGTGACCCACATCCCATACAATACGATCGTGTGGTGTGTCGAACACATAGTGCAAAGCAACCGTTAATTCGACGGTACCCAAACCTGAGCCAAAGTGTCCGCCACATTGAGAAATTTCATCAATCAAAAAAGCCCGCAAATCATCGGCAGCCTGAGTCAACTGTGACTTATCCAGTTTACGCAAATCAGCCGGAATGTTGATTTGGTCGAGTATGGGGTATTGTTTTTTCATGATTGACTTGTTAAAAATGTTCGTTATTTTGCTTTACCTTGATTGGCCACTGCATCCATCGCTTTAGCCAGTTCTTCCTGATTACCGAGGTAATAGCTCTTGATGGGTTTTAAGTCATCATCAAGTTCGTACACCAGCGGCACACCGGTTGGAATATTTAACTTTAAAATATCTTCTTTAGACACGTCATCCAAATACTGAACCAAAGCGCGCAAAGAGTTACCATGAGCAGCTATAATCAGTTGTTTGCCTTCTTGCAAATCTGGAACAATTGTTTCATGCCAATAGGGTAAAACCCGTTCAACGGTGTCTTTTAGACATTCACCTAAGGGAATTTGTTCCTTGCTCAAGTCAGCATAGCGACGGTCACCGGCTATATTGCGCTCATCATTCCAATCCAGTTTTGGAGGCGGAGTATCATAACTTCTGCGCCAGATATGAACTTGTTCATCACCATATTTGGCGGCAGTTTCGGCTTTATTCAAGCCCTGAAGCCCACCATAATGGCGTTCGTTCAATCGCCATGAACGTTTAACCGGTAACCACAACTGATCCATTTCTTCCAAAGCAATGTTCAAGGTTTTGATGGCACGTTTCAAAACAGAGGTGTGTGCGATGTCAAATTCAAATCCAGACTCAGCCAATAACTGTCCTGCTGATTTGCCTTCAGCTTCACCTTTTTTAGTCAAATCAACATCCTTCCATCCTGTGAATTTATTAGCCAGATTCCATTCACTTTGCCCATGCCTCAGAAGAACCAGTTTAATCATCGAATTAGTCGTCAATTTAAAAGCGGAATTATATCATGGCTTACCACGCTAACTCATTAAAGATTGCATGATAGCTGGTTAAAGAGTTTTAAAGTTCTTATGCTATATTTAAAGAATAAGGCCTTTAACTGACGTATTTATTAAGGTTTGTTTCAAAGGGTATTTAACTCTCTTAAGAGAAATTTCAGAAAGTGATTAGGCATCAAATAGCCTACCACTTTTCATGCTTTCAAATCTTTCTCAACTTTTTAACAACAATCAATAAACAGAGAGATATTAAAAGAATCAAAGACCAGTTTGATAAAGCAGGGACTGGAGCAATTGCTCCTAATACCTGAAAGGTTCCAAATCCTGTATCCCAAACTTGAGGATTTTGTGGTGGGAATGATTGGTTTGCAAAAATGGAGTAAACTTCTAAAGTATATTCCCCTTCTGGTAGATCGCCTAATGAGAAATAAGCAGTTATTGGAGGAATTCCTCCCACACAACCACCAATTCCATCCAATAAAACAACGGTTAATCTAATGGTATTGTCACTTAATACTTCAAAATGATGTGTTTGTCCATCTGCGGTTGTCGCAGGATATTCCGGACAGAAGAAATATAAGCCTACAGACACTTCCTGGCCTTCTCTTGGAATACTTGGTCGTAATTCGTATGCACTTGCGATTTGTAATTGAAACAGGCAAACCAACAATACTATTTTTTTCATTTTTATTTATGATGTAAAAAATCACATCTGGTCATTTTACACATATCCCGTTAAGAAAAAGTGAACGTAGATTTTAGTTTAGTATGTTTTAGTGAGGACATACCTTTTTGAAGTTCATGTCCACTGGCGAGCTGTTAAGGTTCATTTTCTGTCTATATTTTCCTACAAGCTAATCAGAAAATTGCCATATTTTTGATGTAATGAACCTTCTATGATGGATGCATGAATTCTGGGGAATTTGACATGAATGATAATGAATTGAAAAAAATAATGATAGAAATAGATTTAATCATCAACCAATTGGCTGAATGTTCCTTTTGTAAACAAGGCATGGACTTAAAAAGTAGAAAAGTATTGAGTGAATTGTTTGAGTTAAAAATAAGACAAGCTTGTCAATTAAAACAAGCTGAAGTTAAAAAAGCCAGTTAATTAATGTGACTGAAACCGCGATGAAAAGTAGAGTCATGATACTGCCCACTTTGAGAAAATCTTTGACCGAATAGCCACCTGGTCCCATAATCAAGGCTGAAACCTGATGAGTTGGTAATAAAAAGGCATTGGAGGTTGAAATCGCCACTATTAAAGCATAAACCACCGGATTGCCACCGGTTTCTAGAGCGATGTTAATGGCCAGTGGTACTAACAAAACGGTGGCTCCCACATTGGACATCACTAATGAAAAAACCGTGGCCAATCCAGCTATAGTTAACTGGAAGATGATTTGTGGTTGATGGCCAAGAAATTGAATGACATTTTGAGCGATCCAGGCCGCAGCGCCTGTGTGCTCCATGGCATAGCCCAACGGAATCAGACAAGCCAGCAAAAAAACGGTTTTCCAACTCACTGCCCGATAAGCTTCATCCATATTCAACACACCAAAAATAACCATGCCAATGGCTCCAGTTAACAGAGCCAGAGACAGTTTTAAATCTGTGAAAATCACCAAACAGATGCTCAAGGCAAAAAATAACAAGGCAAATGGAATTTTTTGTGGTCGTTGGGGTTCTGCCGGAACATCACTGACCAAAGCAACGTTGCGGGAACGGCCAAGACCCATTTGATCTGTCCAGCGACCGTGTATAATGAAGGTGTCACCCAGCTGTAATTCCAGCTCATACATGGCTTCACCGGTATAAATTTTGTTGTTTCTAGAAACTGCCAAAATAGTGATGGCGTATTCTTTGCGAAAGTGGAACTCGGATAACTTAACTCCTAAATACCTAGATCCAGGAACAACCACAGCCTCTGAAGTGCCTGATATGGATGGATTAAAGTCGAGTTTGAACTGTTTGAGCTTGGGAAGAATGGTCAAATTAAATTCTTCAGCAAATGACTCAATTTGTTCTTTACTGCCCATGACGCCAAGGATGGCTCCATTCCAAATAAACTTGTTTCTGGGGGGGGATAACATTGACTCATCTTCTGTGAACAGCGCCACAATATGAGGAATGTGGTTGTCAAATTCCAGTTCTTGAATCATTTTACCCACCAAAGGACTGTCGCGGTTGACAATCATTTCAGTGATGCTTTTATCAATGCCATAGTTATCACGAAAATAACTGTCTGATTTGTGATTATTAATGTGTGAAACTTCTTTGGCTTTGGGTAATAAAAAACGGCCCAACAGCAAAAAATACGCAATGCCAATGGTTAATAAAGCCAAACCAATTGGCGTGGTGGCAAACAAGTCAAAAGTGGGCATGGTTTCTGCACCAGGAGGCAGTGAGCGATTGGAGGTCTCAATCAAATCATTGAGCAGAATCAATGGTGACGAGCCAACCATGGTAACGGTTCCACCGAGAATGGCGCAAAAACCCATGGGCATCAGCAGTCTAGAAATCGGTAATTCAGCTGCACTGGAAATCTTACTCATCACTGGGAGGAATAATGCTGCGGCTCCTACATTTTGCATAAAACCAGAAATGCCACCAACCGTCAAGGACACCACAGGCATCACTGTTTTTTCAGTTTTACCACCAATTTTTAAAATGAAATTAGCCACTGCGGTCATCACTCCTGTGCGATCTAGACCTGCACCTAAAATCATCACTGCAATGATGGCGATCACTGCATTGGATGCAAAACCATCAAATATGTGGGTATCTGGCACCAAACCAGAAAGTCCCAACATCACCAAAATCAATAAAGCCGCAACATCAATGCGAATCACCTCAGTCACAAACATCAGCACGGTATACACCAGAATGGCAAAAACCATCAGCATTTCATTGGTGAGTGGCAACATTTCCATCAGCTTTTGGTCATAATCAAATCATAAGTACGATGTTCTAACTTCATGCCGCGTCTTTCAAACTTGGTGACTGGCCGCCAATCTGGTCTAGGTGCAAAAGCATTGTTTGCTTGTTGATTAACCAGCCAGGAATTTTCGGCAAACAGTTGCTGAACTTCGATGGCATAGGGTTCCCAATCTGAGGCATAGTGTAAACGACCACCTGTTTCTAGTTTTGGTTTGATTAAATCAAGAAAGTCCTGATTCATGATGCGTCTTTTGTGATGGCGTTTCTTGTGCCAAGGATCGGGGAAATAGACATGTATGGCAGCCAAAGAATCGTCTTTTACATACAAATTCAAAATATCCACCGCATCATTGCGAATAATTCTGACATTGTTAAGTCCATGCTCTTTGATGGACATTAACAAATGTCCCACGCCTGGTAAATGAACTTCAATACCAAGAAAGTTAATCTCTGGATATTTTTCTGCCGCATGAATGATGGATTCACCATTGCCAAAGCCTATGTCTAGCCATACCGGATTATTATTACCAAAAAGCTGCTTGAAGTCGATTGGCATATCAGGGCTAAATGCATAGATAGGCATCAACTCATCCACGGCTTTTCTTTGACCAGTGGTCATTTTTCCTTTGCGTAAAACAAAACTGCGAACTTGCCGATCAGTAGATTCGAATTTCATGATTTAGATGGTGAGTTAATGTCCCCATTTTAACGAATAGAACCATGATTTGACCACTCCTTTGTGGTTTCACTCTGACAAAATTTGTAACTTAACACCCAGGTGAGATAAATCATGAAAAAAAAACACGTTATACAAATGGCATAGTCGATGCATGCTTACTTTATGATAAATTTTGTTTATAATGATGGAGTCAATAGTTTAAAACTGCTCAATGTTTTGTTGCAGTTTATGAACGATTTTTACTTTGTGAACATATTTTTTCAGAGGAATTATCTCGTTGTGAGGGGGAACAGTGTAAAGCAATCAGAAGATGCTGAATTGATTGCCAGAATTTATCAAGATGATGATGAAGCTCTGATTTTACTGACACAAAAATATTATCAATGGCTTTTAGTCATTGTCCAAATAAGGTTTCCACAAAGCCAGTTTCATGAAGATGTGGTTCATGACACATTTCTCACAGCAGTCGATGCCATAAAGCAGAAAAAAATTAAAGATGCTAAAAAGTTTAAATCTTTTTTAAGAAGCTGCGCCATTAATATTGCCCATGAATATTACCGGAAAGACAAGCGTTACCAATCTGATGTAAGCAATGAATGGTTGGATCAGCTTGAAAGCACGACATCTGATTTATTTGAACAATATGATTTTGACAAAAAAAAACTATTGGCACAAAAAATGCTTGAATGCATGACTATGGAAAGAGATCAATTGATTTTGAAATATCATTACTTTGAAGGATGGAAAAAAGCTGATGTTTGCCAACAGCTTGATTTAAGTCCTGACCAGTTTGATAAGGTGATTTACAGAGCAAAATTGAGATTAAAGGCGCTTGTTGATGCAGATAGAAGAAACAACAAAACATACACCAATAGCATACAAAAGCTCATGACCTTTTTGCCTTTTATCATGTTGATTACAATGGTGCTAAAATGAATGACAATAAGCCTGATGTCGATACCATTGAAGATTATCTGAACGGTCGACTTGACGATGCAGCTGTTGAACGACTGGAATTGTGGCTTGCGGATCAACCAGAGGTTCTTGATGACATACAAAATGAACTAGCTATAAGAACAGCGGCGAAAGAACTGTTTGCAAAAAAGCCGTTACAAAAAAGTAAGCAGTCACATCGTTTTCTTAATGGTATAAAAGAGAAATTGATTTACACCCTGTTGGGAGCTGTGGCAGCCAGTACGACTACTTTTTTTATGCTTCAAAAACAACAAACACTGTCAATTGAAGCCAATATTCCTATAGTTACTTTAAGTCACATAAGAGGAACCATCGACTCAGGTTTTAATCCTGTGACGACCATAGAATTGTCTAAGGAAAACAGCAGGGTAATTTTGGTGGTCCAATTGACTGAAATTGAATCATCAACATACAATGTGGTTTTGCGACAACACCAACAAGAAAAAAATATATTAACCATCACCGATCTTAAACCTTTTGGCATGGGTGATTTGCAAGTTGCCATTCCAAGCAGTTACCTTAAACCCGGCAATTACTGGCTCGATGCTTATATTGCCGACAGCAGGGTTGAATCTTTGCCTTTTAGCGTAGATTAAATCTCAAATCTTACCTGAGCCGTCATCACCAGCCCAATGAATTGTTAGAGTTCTTTATTTGATTCTCGGTTTACAGGTCTTACACTCAATTTTTATGCAAAGGTTTGTATGATACATTGGTTTGAAATTAAGTTATTTGTGAGATAATCTCCTGATACTTAAATGAGCCTGATTGATGAATTCTGTTGATGAAAAAAGGATTAACGCCCTGTTCAAAAGAGTGGTTACGATGGGAACAGCGGATGCTTTTGAATTTTTAAATTCCAGTGAAGAGGATGCCGAAATTATTGATCAGGTAGTTAAGCTTTTATCTGATTCAGAAACTCGAACGGTTTTTCTTAAAGGCAATCCAGAATTAGATAATTTGATACAGTCAGCATCAACTGAAAAAAACCTTATTGGACAATCTGTTGCCAATATCAAATTAATCAAACTCCTGGGTAAAGGAGGAATGGGTGAAGTTTATCTGGGTGAAGATGAACAATTACAAAGGAAAGTGGCTGTTAAAACCATTCGTGGCATTTATCGGCCACATAAAAATGCCAAAGAGCGATTTAGAAGAGAGGCATTGATACTATCCAAACTTAATCATGAAAATATTTGTAAAATTTTTAATATCATAGAAATAGGTGATATTGATTTTCTGGTTCTTGAATTTGTCGATGGTGAAACACTTGATAATTATCCAGTAGATAAGCTTGCGAACTCAGAAAAACTTAGGATTGCACAAGGAATACTAAACGGACTAGTGGTTGCTCATAAGGAAGGCATTGTGCACAGAGATATCAAGCCTGATAATGTGATAATTGATCAAAACAAAAATATAAAAATACTTGATTTTGGAATTTCGGCATCAACTAAACATCAAAATGTTTTGGAACAATCCAGTATTAATGAAGGGTTTTCTGTTTCAAAAACTGAAGCAGGAACCATTGTGGGTACATTAGGGTATATGTCTCCTGAACAAGCGAATCAGGAAAAAGTCGATGCCGCTTCTGATATCTATTCGCTTGGGATTATTTTTCAAGACATGTTTTCAAGGCAGGCAGCCCACCAACCTAATCTCAGCAATCAAGATTTGTTTAGTAGAGCAAAAAGCGGAATAACCGATGCTGTTAAAGGCGCTCCTGTAGATATGACCTATCTGATCAATCGAATGAAATCAATTAAGCCAGCATCAAGACCTACTGCTTTTGATGCCATGATAATGATTGAAAAAATAATAGCAAAACCCAAACGAAGAGCAAAACTGTTGCTCACGCTTGCGTTGGTGTTGATTTCAATTCTGGTATTCAGTAAATACACGCTGGATCTTAAGCAGCAAAAACAACAGGCAGAATCAGCCAAAACTATGGCTCAAAAAGCGCAAAAAGAAGCCGAAACAGCAAGGGATGAAGCCGAACAAGTGACAAAGTTCCTAGGTGGATTTTTTACTGCATCCGATCCATACCTAAAACTCGGTGAAGAAATTACAGCAAGTCAAATCCTTGCCGATGGTGTCAAAAGGGTGGATGAAGAATTGAAGAATAATCCAGCCGTGTTGATTAAAATGAAATCTATAATTGCAAACATTTATCGCAAGCAAGGTGCGTATGATTTAGCTAGGACCCAATTTGAACAGGTTTTGCAATTGTTTCAAAATCGAACCATAGTTGATATAAAGAAACAAATCGCAATAATGGCAGACCTTTCTGAGCTTGAGTTGTTTTCAGAGAACTATCAAAGAGCTGAGGAACTCAGTTCACAGGCAGTTCATCTTGCTGAAAACCACTCGTTTACAGAAAATTCATATTACTTGAAATTAAAGTTTAATCAAGCTGCTGCTTTTGAGGAACAAGGTAAACATCAACAAGCGATTGATTTATTTCATCAGTTATTACAGTTTTATCTAAAAGATGAAGAGCATCATAAGTTAGATTTGGTTACCGTTTATAATTACATTGGGCTAATCAAAGCCAATTCTGGTGATTTTTTATCTGGCAAAGCTGATATGGAAAGGGCGCTCACATACCTTGATGAAAATAACGACGAAGATATGGAGTATAAAACTGTATTACGTGCAAATTTAGCAACTATATATACAGATTTACAGCAATACGATAAAGCCATAGAAACTGGTTTAGAAATTGCGGCTTACAGGGAAAAGATTCTAGGTCACAATCATCCCTATACTGCCATAACATATGATCAGATTTCAAGGGCCTACCGTGCACTTAATAACTACGAAAAAGCCAAAGAGTATAATGATATAGCCCTTGAAATTTATCATTCTAATGATTTGAAAAGTATTGATTATGCGACAGTTTTGGGGAATAAGGCGCAGATATTAATGACGGATTCTGAAAGTTATCTTGAAGCTGAACAGCTGTTTAAAAAAGCAATTTCTACCATTGTAGATATTTTGGGAACCGATAATAATCGCTTTGTTGCCGATCAAATGGTTTCACTGAGTGAAAATTATACGTTGCAGCATAAATTTGACATGGCTTTGGTAACAATTACTCAGGCACTTGATATATATAATGAATTAAAACGCCCAATGAAAAGACACGTGGTAAGAGCATGGAAAAATCTTGCTTCAATTCATTTGTATCTTGGCAATGAAACAGAAGCATTTAATACTTATCAACTTATGCTGAGTAAAGCGTTACAGGAAACTAAGCCCGATGATGAACTGATCAATGAAATACAACTAAGAATCGAAAGTCTGGTGAAGGACCAGTAAAGAATTATTTCAAGTGATTGAATTCGATCAATATCAGTTCATAGAAAGGGTTGCCTCAGGGATAATTTTGTCTAACTTGTGCAAAAAATACAAAGAGCCTTTATTTCTTTGGTTAAGAGTACAATCAATTCTAAATTTATGATTCCTATGAATCAGAAGTTTGTGAGTTTTTCTGCTTCGACGAGTTGTATAACTATTGTAAATAAGAGTCTTGGCATGCTTACGCTTTAAAAGAGTTTGCCAACAATGAGTTTCTGATGTTCTCTGATAGGAAAATTTTGCTGATAATCAAAAAGCACTTTATCGTGTAAATCAAGAATGTGATCATGTGGATAGGGGTTTTTATCAAAAAAATCCATGTTTTTATAACGAATATGTTGGATTAATTTGCTATTTATCAAGTTGTCTATTCGAGTTTCAAAATCATCACACCAGGGTATTTGAGCGTTATGAAAAGTCATGAGTGAATGCTGATTTGGGTGATTGGATGTCATCCTGATGAACAGCAGTAATTCTGCGAGATCGTTATTGTTAGTAAGGCCTGCTTTTTTTGTGTCCTGATTGACTTGGTATTCGTGTAAACATTTTTGATGTAAAAAGCAGGCCTGCATGAGTATAAATTGTGCCAATTGTTTTTCTATATCGAACTGTTGGGTTGTCATACTAATATGTTTTGACAAATGTTTGTAGCTGCTGCAAAAAATCAATTCTGCCAAGGGGCCATACCATTCCCTGAGAGGGTGTCGCTGGTGGCTGCTAACTAGAGTTAAGAGAGCTTCTTGGTTATTTTTCCATTTTGGGGTGTATTTAATAGTCCAGTTCATTACTAAGTAGGATGATGAATTTCTTATATCGTAATGATAACCATTCTCATATGCAAGATGTATTCTTATTTTATGATTCAATAGATAAAGTGACAAATGTTATATTGACAATAAATGACATTATTTGAATAATATGCAATATATTGCGCAACATGTTGCATAAATAGTCATGAGCAAGTCATTTTATCTTAATAACAGTAAGTCATTTATTGGAAAACAAGCCGATGATTTGGGGCAATTAATTAAAGCTCAGATACAACCTTTACTCGAACAGTTAGGTATCATTGTGCCAGTTAAGTCTTGTTCCATTATTCATTACTTGTACCAATCCGATGATAACTCCCTGGCAGATTTGGCCAAGCAGTTGCAGCAATCACACCAATTAGTCAAACAAAAGTTGCCGAGGCTGATTGACTTGGGTTTGGTTATAAAAATCAAAGACCAACAAGACAAACGTCGCACCATCTACCGACTCACTGAAGCGGGCAGGGCACAAGCCGCTCTGTTGGAGGAGAACTCATTGCTGCATGTTTATGAGGATTTATCCAGAGAGATTGGTGCCAATCTTTATCAAGTTTTGAATGATGCCATTGACAGTTTAAAGCGCAAAGATTTATTGACCCGTTTTGAAGCATTGAAACAACAGAACAATCCAAATTTGAAACAAAAAATAAGCAAATAAACACCAGGAGATCACATGACTGACAGTCGAATTGATAAAACAAGAAAAATCACCGCCCCGAGAGGCACTCAACTGAATGCCAAATCATGGTTAACCGAAGCGCCATTGCGCATGTTGATGAACAATCTGGATGCAGAGGTGGCTGAACGTCCAGAGGAACTGGTGGTGTATGGTGGCATTGGGCGTGCAGCCCGTAATTGGGCATGTTATGACGCCATTGTTGAGAGTTTGAAGGCGCTTGAAGACAATCAAACCTTATTGGTGCAATCGGGAAAACCCGTTGGTGTATTTACCACCCACAAAGATGCACCAAGGGTACTGATTGCCAATTCTAATTTGGTACCTGAGTGGGCCAATTGGGATCATTTCAATGAATTGGATAAAAAAGGCCTGATGATGTACGGTCAAATGACTGCAGGTTCCTGGATTTACATCGGTTCACAAGGGATTGTGCAAGGTACTTATGAAACTTTTGTAGAAGCAGGCCGACAACATTTCAATGGCGATACCCAGGGTAAGTGGATTTTAACCGGTGGATTGGGTGGTATGGGTGGTGCGCAACCCTTGGCCGCGACCATGGCAGGTTATTGCATGATTGCTGTGGAATGTGATGAAACCCGCATCGATTTTCGCATCAAAACACGCTATGTGGATAAAAAGGCATATTCTGTAGATGAAGCCATGACCATGCTCAATGAGGCTTTGGAAAAAGGCGAAGCCATCTCAATCGGTTTGCTGGGCAACGCAGCCGATATCTTTCATGAGTTGTATCAGCGTGGTATCAGACCTGATTTGGTCACTGACCAAACCTCAGCCCATGACCCAGTGAACGGCTATTTACCGCAAGGCTGGACGGTTGAACAATGGCGCCAAGCAGCGCAAGACAACCCCAAATTGGTGGCGACAGAAGCCAGAAAATCCATGGCAGTACAGGTAAAAGCTATGCTGGATTTTCATGCCCTGGGCATCCCAACGGTGGATTATGGCAACAACATCCGTCAGGAAGCTTATAATGAAGGGGTAAAGAATGCCTTTGATTTTCCGGGATTTGTACCTGCTTATATCCGTCCTTTGTTCTGTCGCGGCGTGGGTCCGTTCAGATGGGCTGCCTTGTCAGGTGATCCTGAAGATATTTACAAAACAGACCAGAAAGTCAAAGAAATCATTGTGGATGATCCGCATTTGCACAACTGGTTGGATATGGCGAGGGAACGCATCAGCTTTCAGGGTTTACCTGCGAGAATTTGTTGGGTGGGCTTGGGCTTAAGACATAAATTGGGTCTAGCCTTCAATGAAATGGTCAAAAATGGAGAATTGTCAGCGCCAGTAGTTATTGGTCGTGATCACCTGGACTCTGGATCGGTGGCTTCACCTAATCGTGAAACCGAAAGCATGATGGATGGTTCGGATGCCGTTTCCGATTGGCCTTTACTGAATGCCATGTTGAATGTAGCCAGTGGTGCCACTTGGGTGTCATTGCATCACGGTGGTGGTGTGGGCATGGGTTATTCACAACATTCAGGCGTGGTGATTTGTTGTGATGGCAGTGATGAAGCTGCAGAAAGAATCAACCGCGTGTTGTGGAATGATCCAGCAACTGGCGTGATGCGCCATGCTGATGCCGGTTATGACATTGCCAAGCAATATGCCCAAGAAAATGGTTTGAATTTACCGATGTTGAATAAATAAGGATGAAAGTAATAACTATTAATTTTATGGAAGATTCACTACAAGATATAAGTATTAAGAAAATTTGGTGGGCAGTTATGACTTTGTTGATGGTCGTTGTACAAACTGCTCATGCTTCTGGTGAATCTATGGGAGAATTTTCTTTACTATTATTTGTTTGGTTTGGCTGCATAGCTTGGATATTTTATCTGGTCATAAAAAGTCTGCTAAAAAGAAGCAAGGATACTATGTTTGTTAAAATCATCAAAATATTACCTTTTAGTTTGTTAATAAGCCCTACACCATATATTGATACACCAAATGGAGGGGTTTTACCTTCAGTTTCGGTAATTTATCTATCAGTTGAATCTTTCAATTTGGCATCTTTAATTAGCTCATTTGTTGCAATATTGCTGACTACAGTTGTTATTTATGCCTATAAATATAACTCAACACGAAGTCTACAAAGTGTTGACGAGAGTGATTTCCAATAAATTTTCCTTGGCTAATGATTAACTTAATAAGTTGAAAATAAATTATGAAAATCGTTTTAATATTAACAAATGGTTTTGGAGAAACAAAATGACATTTACCATCAGCAGTGAAGGTTTTACTTTAAAAGATTTGCGTGATATTTGGCAGCAGCCAGTCACCATTCAAGTGGATGACCACATGTTACAAGGGGTGATTCGTTCGCGCAAAACCATTGAGGATGTAGCGGCTTCGGATGAAACCGTTTATGGTGTGAATACCGGATTTGGCTTGTTGGCCAATGTGAAAATCGCCAAAGAAGAATTGGATACTTTACAACGCAATCTGGTCATTTCGCATGCTACGGGTGTGGGCAAGCCGATTGATACCAACACCACCCGATTGATCATGGCGCTGAAAGCCATGAGCTTATCGCAAGGCGTTTCGGGTATTCACCCCAATACGCTGAAGCTGTTACTCAATATGGTGAACCATGAAATTTACCCCATCATTCCTGAAAAAGGATCGGTGGGTGCATCCGGAGATTTGGCTCCTTTGGCGCATTTAACGGCTGCCATGATTGGCCTGGGCGATGTGATTTACCAGGGTGAGCAGGTGCCGGCCATGCAAGCTTTGAATGAGGCGGGTTTGACACCCATTAAGTTGGGACCTAAAGAAGGTTTGGCCTTACTCAATGGTACTCAGGTTTCCACCGCTTTGGCTTTGAAGGGTTTGTTCTTGGTGGAAAATTGTTTCAATGCCGCCATCTTGGCTGGTGCGTTGTCGATTGATGCGGCTAAAGGCTCTCTGGCTCCTTTTGATGAGCGCATTCACCAAGCCAGAAGACAAGTGGGACAAATCCAGGTGGCACGTGCCATTCGAGGTTTGCTCAAAGACAGTGAAATTGTGGTGTCGCATGAAGACTGTGACCGTGTACAAGATCCTTATTGCTTGCGTTGCCAACCACAGGTGATGGGCGCGGTGTTGGACACCATCAACTATGTGGCGGAGAAATTACTGATTGAAGCCAATGCAGCCACCGATAATCCCTTGGTATTTGCTGAAGAAGGTGATGTGTTGTCCGGTGGTAATTTCCACGCTGAACCCGTGGCCTTGGTGGCCGACTTTTTGGGCATTGGCATCACCGATATGGCCAATATGTCAGAACGCCGGATGGCGATGTTAATTGATCCTAACTTGAGTCGTTTGCCGGCATTTTTGGTGCCCGATTCCGGCGTAAACTCAGGTTTTATGATTGCCCATGTTACCGCAGCGGCTTTGGCTTCAGAGAACAAAACATTGGCACATCCGGCCAGTGTGGACACCATTCCAACCTCAGCCAATCAGGAAGACCATGTTTCAATGGCAACGTTTGCGGGTCGCAAGCTCACTGACTTGTCAGAGAATACGGCTACCATCGTGGGTATAGAAATCATGGCTTCTTGTCAGAGTATTGATTTTCATGAGGGTTTGAAAACCTCGAATGCCTTGTACTCGGTTTATCAAAAAGTCCGTGAAGATGTGGCCTTTTTGGATAAAGACCGATTGTTGGCTCCAGATATCAATCACATGCAACAACTGGTATTATCAGGCGAGTTGAATCAATTTTTGCCCGCACTATGTCCATCTTTGAGTTAAGACAACAAGCATCTCCATTGGTTATCAGCGTGCCGCACGATGGTGCGCTGATTCCTGATGACATTTTGAGCCAAATGAACCCTGCGGTGATTGGCTCATCTGATCGTGATTTGTTGATCAGCGAAGTGTTTGAATTTGAAAACCTCAAATACTCAAAAATCAAAGCCAATTATTCCAGGCATGTAATCGATCTCAATCGTCCTGCCACTGGTGAGGCTTTGTATCAAAACCAAACCGAAACCGAATTGTGCCCTACCAGCACATTTGATTTCAAAGATATCTATCAAGCGGGTCAACAACCCGATCAAGCCGAAATCAAACGCCGCATTGAAACCTATTGGCAACCTTACCATAAGCAGCTGGCTGAGATGATTGCCGCTGCAAAGGCACAATTTGGTTTTTGTCTATTAATAGACGCGCACAGTATCGATGATGAAGTGCCGAGGTTTTTTGAGGGTCAATTACCAGACATCAATGTGGGAACCTTTGCTGGAAAAAGCTGTTCAGCTGAAATTGAACGGCAACTGATGGAACATTTGTCCAAACAATCCAAGTTCACATTCGTCAATAACGGCCGCTTCAAGGGTGGTTTTATTACCCGCAATTACGGTCAACCCGATAACCACATTCACGCCATTCAATTGGAACATGCCAAGTCCTGTTATTTGAATCAAAGATTAAAACTATCAGAACAAGCCAACACATTAAACAAACTCTGGTTAGAATTTTTAACCAATATTAATCTCTTGAATATTTGATAAGAGTGGTCAGCCAATTCAGGATTGTGGTTAAAAATCACTTTCTCTGGCGCGCTTGATTGGGCGTTTCACCGAATTTGTTTTTGTAGGCTCGGGAGAAATTACCTACATGTGCATAGCCCAATTGAAGTGCAATGCTTTTTACCGAGACAGTTTTTTGCAACAACAATTCTTGTGCCTTTTGAAGGCGAATATTGGCCACATGATTAGCAAAGCTAAAACCACATGCGGCTTTACAAATCCAGTCCAATCGATGGGCTGAAATGTGATGAAAGTTAGCCACTTGTTCAGCTGTTATTGATTGGTCAATGTGGCTTTTGATGTATAAAGTAGCTTGATCAAAAATTTGTTGTTCAAGCAAACTCAACCTGGTCTTAACCAAAATGTCTTGTGTATATTGCTTGAGAAATTCATTCATGAATGACAATGCTTGACCGTTTAAAGATAATTTGTCAAAACGACCGTTATGTTCAAAGAGTCGGGTGGCCAGACGGCGCATTTTAGTATTGGGTTTGACGTTTTTAATAACAATCGCTTTGCCAAAAGGTTGGTTAAATTCTTCGAACCCAAAAATTTCATTGTTGTTTAAAAACTCCATAAATACAGCCATGCTCATTGATACGCCGACATGCCTGACCAGTTCGTCCTTTTTTAATCGGAATACTGTGTGACCATCATCCACACGTATCAGCACCGCGTTATTGGCGTTAAGCACATGCTGTTGACCATCAGCCTGGGTCATGATTGATTGGCCATGCCAGTGAAAAGTGCTGCCCATCCATGGCTCAGTGTAAGATGTAAATACTTGTAAATCCGTGTCTTCACGAGCAATAAACTCCAAACGATATAAGGTGATGCCGCCATTAAATTCACTTACATCCATACGGCCTTGAACTCCAGGAGCTTCAAAAACCTGCCCTTGGGTAAAATGAATTTCGTGGGTGTTAACTTGACTCATGATATGAAATTAAAAATTGAAACCATGTAAATGTTATCAAATTGTGAAATAAATGTATGAAAAATGATAAATCACCAGAAAAATGATAGCAATTAACAAGTTATTAAGACTTTATTTACTTTTACAATGGATTGACAAAATTAAATTTGATGAGGGTGTGATGAAGTTTAATAGGTCAAAATCGGTTACTCTGTTTTTTATTATTTGTGCAGCCTTGATGTGCGGATTCTCTTATGGGGCAACCATCACTGTTAATGGCAGCAATGGTGTATTGGGAGATGCTGATGGTGTTTGTACTATTTCGGAGGCAATAGCCAATGCCAACAACAATGCACAAACCTGGAGCGATTGTGTAGCTGGTGAAGCTGGAAGTGACACCATCGTCTTAACCACCGATATCACTTTGAGTGTTGCATATAGTTTCTATACCGGATATGGCGGTGTCGGTACCCCAGCGATCCAGTCACTCATTGTATTGGATGGTGCGGGACACACCTTGGAACGTGATGGCAGCTGCGACCTTAACGGTGTTGAACATTCGAGTGAATTCCGTTTGCTACTGATTCTTAGTAACGGAAATCTGGATTTGCAAAATATTGTACTGCATGGCGGTTGCGTTGATGGTGTCTTTTCAACGGCTGGGTCAACCTTCGGCGGTGGCATTTTCAACTCAGGAGCCTTGTCGATTATTAACAGCGTGCTTGATGGTAATCAAGCCAAAGATTATGGGGGTGGTATTTATAACGACACAGGTGCCCAAATCATCGCAATCAGCAACAGTATTTTTTCTAACAACAGGGCAGAATATCACGGCGGTGCCATCAGCAACAAAGGTGGAATTAATAACATCAACAATAACAGTTTTTTTGATAATTGGACAGATACCCGTGGTGGTGGTATTTACAATTATTTTTCGCAGAACATTACTAATATAAGCAACAACACGTTCTCAGCCAATACGGCAAGTTATGGTGGTGGTTTCTATAACGAAGGCACCATAGGCAACCTTAGTAACAGCACATTCACAAATAATAGGGCAACAAACAATGACAGTCGTTTGGCTCTGGGCGGTGCCATTAATAACGAAGGTACCATCACTGTATTTAGTAACAGCACTTTTGCGGGAAATAGGGCGGATGACAGTGGTTATGGTATTTACAACAACGGTGGCACCATAAGTAACATGCAGAACAGCTTATTCACTGATGGTTCATCTTGTGTTGACTATGAGTTTGGAGGAGGCACATTCAATGGCAGCAATAACAAGGCCAATTTCAATTCTCCTGGTTGTCCAGGTGCCAGTCATTTAAGTTCTACCACAGTGGATTCTTTGGCCGATAATGGTTGTACCACACCGTTAGCAGATGGTAGCTGCGTCATGACCCATGCTTTGTTACTCGGGTCTGAGGCTTTGGACATGGCAGTTAATGGAACAGTCACTGATCAGCGTGACTTTGCAGTTCATAATGGAACACGCGATATTGGTGCTTATGAGGCTCAAAGAGTTGAGTTTTGTGCAGCTAACTTACAAACCGATGGTTTCAATACTACCGTAACTGATGCGTCTGAGCTGATCGATGCGATAGAATGTGCCAACGCTAACGGTTCAGGTAATGGCGGTGATACCATCAATTTGGGTGCCAACATCATGCTGAGTGCTGAGTATGAAAACGATGCTACTTTTGGTCGTACCGGAACGCCAGTCATCATTTCACCGATTGTTTTAAATGGTGCAGGTTTTTCTCTCGAACGTGATAGCAGCTGTAGTCTGAATGGCTCAAGTGACTTAGGAGAGTTCCGCCTGTTCCGCATTGCCCTGAACACGGGTAATCTGGATTTGCAAAATATCATTCTTAGGGGTGGTTGTGTCGATGGCAACGGTGGATTTGGTCCCATTGGTGGTGCCATTTTCAACGCCGGTACTGTATCAATAGCCAACAGTGTGCTGGAAAACAACATGGCAAGGAACAGTGGTGGAGCGATTTATAACCGGGGTGGCACAATAAGCAGCTTCAACAACAGCTCTTTAAGGAACAATACAGCAAATTTTGGCGCTGGTATTTACAATTATAGCGATGCCATTCTTGATGTTATCAGCAACAGCACCTTGTCTGGCAATGTGGCAAGTTCTGATGGTGGAGGTATTTATAACACTGGCACCATTAATACCGTCAGCAACAGTACATTCTCAGGTAATTCGGCGAATTTTGGCGGCGCCATTATGAATTTTGGGATTGTCACTACACTGAGTAACGATACATTTTCAGGCAATAATGCAACCAGTGGTGGTGGCGGAATTGTTAACGATGGTAGTTTTAACACCATTGAAAACAGTTTGTTTCATGCTGGTTCAACTTGCTCAAGTTTCTCTGGAACATTCAATGGCAGCAACAATATGGCCGATAGTACTTCGGGTGGTTGTCCAGGAGTGTTGCCGACAGCTTTGACCGCCAGCACGGTGGGGTCTTTAGCCGATAACAGTTGTATTACACCATTGGCTGGCGGTGGTTGTGCGATGACCCATGCCTTATTATCGGGTTCTGAGGCTTTGGATGTGGCGGTTGGCGGAACGTCCAATGACCAGCGTGGCTTTGGGGTCTATAACGGTACCCGTGATATTGGGGCTTTTGAAGTGCATAGAATTGACTTCTGTCCAGTTGGTTTGCGAACTGATGGTTTCAATATCAACGTTAGTGATGACAATGGATTGATAGAAGCCATCGAATGCGCTAATGCCAATGGTGCCACCAACGGTGGTGATACCATCAACCTAAGCACTGACATTACCTTGACGGCTGGGTATGATAGTAACACCACGTATGGTATGACAGGTACACCGGCGATCAATTCTCCCATCGTGTTAAATGGTGCTGGTTTTGTCTTGGCACGAGATAATAATTTAATTTGCAACCTTGACAACAGCAATGATGCGGGCGAGTTTCGCTTGCTGCGCATTGCTAGCAGCGGCGTTCTGGATTTACAAAACATCATTGTCCGAAATGGTTGTGTCGATGACACTGGATTTTTAAACCGAAGTGGTGGCGGCATCTATAACCTGGGGGTCTTGTCGATTGCGAACAGTGTGATAAATGGTAATGCGGCAGTAGGCGAAGGGGGTGGTCTACAAAATTTGGGTACCATTTCTAGTATAAATGACAGTATTTTCTCAGACAATTCAGCTGGTACAGGTGGCGGTCTTTCCAATGATGAAATCATAAACACCATCAGCAACAGTATCTTCGCAGGTAATACAGCCATCTTTCATGGTGGAAGTATTTTCAATCTTGATACCCTCAATACCATCACCAACAGTAATTTCTCGGGTGAGACAGCAAACTCTTTTGGGGGAAGCATTTACAATGTTGGTACGATCACCATGCTTGGCAATAGCACATTCTCAGCCAATACAGGTCATGATGGAGGCAGCATTTACAACAGTGGTACTGGCACCCTCAATATACTTAACAACAGCACTTTTTCGGGCAATATGGCAACAAATGATGGTGGCGGCATCAAAAATTTTGGCACCATTGACACCATCAGCAACAGTACTTTCTCAAACAATACAGCCACAAATGATGGCGGCGGCATTTTTAATTCAAGCACTTTAACCACGCTTGAAAACAGCCTGTTTCACAATGGTTCCACTTGTTATAACCAGTTTGGATATATCTTCGGTGGTAGCAATAATCTGGCTGATGATACTTCTGGTGGGTGTCCAGATGAGTTGCCCATGACATTAACGGCTGGTACGGTGGGCCTATTGGCCGACAACGGCTGCGCAGCACCATTAGCAGATGGCACTTGTGTGCTGACCCATGCCATTTCATCAATCAGTGAAGCGATAGATGCCGGGAATGAGAATGCACTTGTTTTTGACCAACGTGGTTATGTTGCCAACGGAGATCGAGATATCGGGGCATTTGAATACGATGGCCAAACTGATTTGATTTTTAGAGATGGCTTTGAGTAATAAAAATCAGAGGACAGGTATTTGTTTTTATTGGGACAAAATGATACTCAAATATGGTTTTGCATTTACCGGCATTGTAATCCTGTTGTACTTGCAATTGAAATCTAACATTTATATTTTACGGGAGACATTCACATGTTCGGGAACTTGAAAAAACATTTGAACTTAAATTTGAATCTGTGTCTGAGTCTGGCTATTTTTATTGTTGGACTATCGGTTTCAACGTTAAAAGCAGCAACTATTACAGTTAATAGTTATTCAGGTGGCGTAATAGACGATAAATTTTGTGCTTTAAGAGCCGCTATTGAATCGGCCAATACAGACTCAGCCATTGGTGGGTGTTCAGCGGGCAATGGTGCTGATTTAATTGCTTTTTCATTTACGTCTTCCAATAGACAAATAACATTAACGGAACAAGATAACTTTTGGTATGGGCCTAATGCGCTACCACCGATATATGGTGAACTTGTTATTGATGGTGGTTCCGCTGGTGTTATCCTCAAGCGTGCTGACGAAGCGCCACCTTTTCGATTTTTTTATATTGCAGGTTATTTACATCTTGTTCCTGAAACTGCATCAGAAATATCCTTGGGACGCTTGTCACTTAAGAACATCACTTTAGATGGAGGTCTTGCTCTCGGAGAAAGTGCAGCTGGTGGCGGTGGTGCAGGATTGGGAGGCGCGATTTATAACCAAGGTGTTTTGAATCTGGAACAAACATTGGTCGTCAATAATCAAGCCCGGGGGGGTGATGGAGGTGCAGGAGGTTCCGGTGGTGGCATGTTAGCCAACATGAATGGCTATGGTGGACAAGGGGGGTGCAGCCGGGTCAGATGGAGCGAGCCCAGGAAGTAACGGATTCAATTTTTACGAACCAGCTATGGACGGTGGAGCAGGCGATTTTGGCTTAGAAGGGGCGGCGGCTTCTTTTGGCGGTGGTGGCGCATCTGGTGGTAATGGCAGAGCTGGCGGACAAGGAGGAATAGGGCGATTTGGTAATCACGGCACTGATCATGATGATTGTCCACCCTTCGGCAGTATTGGTGGAGGTGATGGTCAACCGGGTATTAGAGGTGGAGATGGTGGTTTAGGTGGTGATGGTGGTGATGCTGCATATGCTGGATTTGGTGGAGGTGCAGCCCCTGGTGGCAGAGGTGGTGCTGGTGGAAAAGGTGGTAAAGGAGGGGACGGAGGGTCTGGAGGATCTGGGTGCGGAGGGGGTGGTAGTGGTGATGATGCCCCTGGTGGTGATGGAGGTGACGGCGCAAACAGTGGAAGTCCAGGTTATGTGGGTTTGCCTGGATTTGGTGGCGGCGAGGCTCAAGATGATGCCATCATGAATTTAGGGGCTCCTGGTGAGCCACCCAATCCAGGTAATCCAATAACGTTTCCTGGCCTGGGTGGTCTTGGGGGTGGAATTACTGCACTGCAATTAAGTGGGGGCGGTGCAGGTATGGGCGGGGCGCTTTTCAATCATTTTGGATCAGTTACCATAGCCAATACAACTTTTACACAAAATACCGCTACTGGTGGCAGCGGTTATGGTGCTGGTTCAGGTTTTGGTGGAGCGGTATTTAACCTCAATGGACAAGTTCGCATTGAGAGCAGCACTTTAGCCTTTAATGACAGTATAGCTGGTATTGGTCAATCAATTCCTGGCAGGGCAGATGGAGGTTCGATTTTTAATCATTTTCAAGACCAAGGTGTGGGTAATGAAATCATGAACATTCATCCAATGCAAACGACAGTCTTATTGGATGACAGTATTATTGCTGTCTCTATGTCTTCATCCAATGATTGTTATGATAACAATTCAGGATGGGTATTACTTGTTGATAACAACCTGATTCAGCAAAATGCGCTTGCCCAAAATGAGTGTGGTTCTGGTGCCATTAATAATGATCCTATGTTATTACCATTAAGTGAAAACGGTGGTAGCACCTGGACTATGGCGCTTGATCCATTGAGCCCGGTGATTGGAATGGCCACTGATTGTCCTTCATCTGGATTGGATCAAAGGGGGATGGCAAGACAAGCTCCTTGTGATTTAGGGGCATTTGAATTGGGTGATGACCTGATTTTTCGCAATGGGTTTTGAGTAAACGGTTAAGCGTTGGAGGCAGAAAAGGCCTTCAGCGCAGGATTGTTCAAGATGTGTTCTTAGAGACTTATGTTGACATGAGTCTTTTTTACGTAAATACCGCATAATTCGGTGTTTTAACTAAATTTCAAACTTATTTCAGCTTTTTTTCAGGTCTTATATACAGGAACTAACTAACATTCCTCCTATGACAACTAACCTGTAGTGAGTCCTTTGGACTTAACAGCAATTAATAATTTTAAGAGGAGTGGAATCATGAGAAAAAGTTTATTTATACAGCTGACATTGATGTGCTTGATTCAAATCTGGGTATCACGCAGCCATGCACAAACCACGATTGTCGTTGATTGGGCCTTGGATGAAGAACCCACTAACAATAACCATACCTGTAGTTACACACAAGGTGGTTTGTTCTTTCCTGATACCACAGGCTCTGGTGCCAATAAATGTACACTGCGCCGTGCGCTGCGTGAAGCCGGCGCCATCGCTGACGATGACTTTTGCACCGGTTGTGCGCCAGTTACTATTGTATTTACTGGTTTGAATGGCACCAATGGTGATGGTGATGATGTGCAGTTTAACAATGGACAATGGGTGTTGCCAGTTTCAGATGCCGGCAATGTCAGCGATTTTGGTCTTTATCCCCAAACCATTTTAGATTCTGTGGGTGAAATCACCATCAGTGGCCCCGCAGTTGATGTACAAGGCAATCATCAGATGCCATTGGTGATGATAGAAAGTGGAAAAACTTTAGAAATCGAGTTAAGCGATGTGCAAATTAGCGGCCTTGGATTTTTCGGAGGCATGAGCATCCATGCCAAAGAACAGAACATTACATTTGAAAATAACACATGGGGTTTATCTCCAGATGGCAGTGAAATCGTGTTTGCTGATGTTGATTTTAATATCGATAATCTGGCAGGAAACCATGGCATATTTGGAACCAGCGAAGCCAGTCATCTTTTGGTTCAAAACAACATCATCGCAGGGGCTGGAACCAATGCAATAGAAGTCAATTCAGACACCACAGGTTTGCAAATTTTAAATAACTGGATTGGTCTGGATATCAATGGCATTGTCCCACCAGTGCCTGCACAATTTATATGTCGAACTTTTACCACCATCAGTCCCAACCCCAATGAACTGGACGAGGACGAATGGTTTGGTGGATCGGGTATCAACATTGCGGGTACTGGCGCTTTGATTCAGGGAAATATCATTGCAGGTCTTCAGAATATACGCAGCACCAATGACGCGCCACCTCAAGCACTGACTGTGTTTGGTTCTTTACATACGATTGAAAACAACATCATTGGACAAGACATCAATGGTGGCACCGTGGGTGTTTGTGGGCAGGGTATTAAGTTTTCAACCCAAACGGATGTGCTGGCTCCACAAAATAATGGACATTTAGTGATGGATAACTTGATAGATTCTTCACGCAATGGCTTTGAAAACACCAAAGGAGCGATTCTTTGGACAGACACCAGCAGCCCAGGCTTTAAAGATGGTGGTAATACTGTGAGGGGTAATATTGTCATCAACGGACCTGAAAAATACTTTGAAATGGGGCCGATGATTGCTTCTGCTATCAGGTTGTTTGAGCCAGCAGAAATTACTGATGTTAGTGGTACTTTGATTACCGGTGGCAGTCATCAAAGCAATATTCTTGGCAACCCAAGCCCGTGCCCCAATTGTTTGATTGATTTTTATCTGGATGATGTTGATGGGCATGAAGAAGCTTTAGCGCACCTAGGGTCGGTGGTGGCTGATGGCAACGGAGATTTTACCTACAATTTAAGTTCACCCATACCAGATGGCATGGCAATCCGCACCACCAGTACAGCCATGTCAGACAACATCATTCCTAATACTTGGGCAGGCACTACCAGCACCATGTCCAATGAGTTATACGGCTCTGATGTGATATTCAAAGATGGTTTTGAATAATCAGACTTTTATGTAACCAAGTAATGAGTCTTGTGAGAACAGAAGTATCAGCCAGTCATCGATTTCCAGTTGAGTTGACTCAATGCTGTCACCTGTTCTATCAAGGCTTTCTGAGTAATTCAGATAGGCGGGAAGCCGCTCGTTCGAATTCAAACTTGAGTTTTTGTCCCTGGTAAATCATTTTATAATGGCAGGCTGCTTGGGCAATGATTTTGACTTCGGCTTCATACAAAACATCAATCAAGGTGATGAATCTTCGGGCTTCATTGTCCTGATCTTTGCTCATTTGTGGGATTTTGCTGATAACTATGGTGTCGATTTGTTTGGCAATTTTTATGTAGTCAGAGGCATTGCGGGCTTTTTGGCAAAGCTCAGAAAAATCACACCATAGTACTTTTTTAGTGGATTTAATGACTGCCACTTGACGATCATTAACTGTCCATGAACTGTTTGAGACTTGCTGGTTTCCTGCCAATTGTTTAAAGCAATCATCCAAATGAAACTGGCTGGATGCATTGATTGGGTAGTACCAGTCTTCATGATCCTGTTCGTCATTTTGTCGGTAGTCTTGCTGTCCATCCAGGTGCATTACCTGCATGTGATTATTGATCCAATCGATCGCTGGTAAAAATTTGGCCCGCTGTAATCCATCTTTGTATAAATTGTTGGGTTGAACATTGGATGTGGTTACCAGCGCTATACCATAACGACTGAAGGCTTCTAACATGCCTGCCAATAACATGGCGTTGGCAATGTCATTGACCAAAAACTCATCCAGGCAGAGAATCTGGGTTTGCTTAGCCAATTGTTTGAATATGAATTCCAGTGGGTCACTCTGGTTGGGTAGACGGCGTAGTTCATGATGCAGCCACAACATAAACTCATGGTAATGTTGACGTTGTTTTCCTACATGATTGGGCAAGCTGTCAAAAAACAAATCCATCAAGTGAGTCTTGCCACGACCTACCGAACCATAGATATAAATTCCTTTAGGAGCGCGGTTTTTTTTACCAAACAGCCAACTTTTTTTGGGTGGTACTGACAATTCAATGTGGAGCCTTTCGAACTCTTCAACCACTTGGGCCTGGAGTTCGTCTCTCCAGATGATGCCGGCTTCAATTTCAGCCAGATAGTTTTGTTGGGGGCTGTCCACCAATTCAATCAGTACTGACTTGTCGTAAAATACCGTTTTTAATCGCGCCTTTTAAATCAAGCAAACGGCGATGAAAAAAATGACCTGCTTTCATGGTGACTAATTGTGGTTTTGGGTTTTGGTTTTCAACATATTCATAAACCGCTCTCGGACTCACTACGTCATCTTCATCACCTTGAATCACTAGCCAGGGGCATTCAGGTGGTTCTAATTCGGTGTAATCATAACGTTCAACTGGTGGGGCAATTGTGACAAACTGTTCAGGTTTGATATCATGCACCGCTCGCAAAGCAACATAGGAGCCAAAAGAAAAACCTGCCAGCCAGAATTTACAATGTGGCATCGCTTGCTTTGCCCATTCATAAACTGCCAGCAAATCCTCAGCTTCGCCCACACCATCATCAAAAACACCGTCTGATTCACCCACCCCGCGAAAATTAAAGCGAATGGTGTGTGCGCCCATATCACGAAAGGCCTTTTCCAGCATATGGGTGACTTTATTACGCATGGTGCCGCCATATAAAGGATGGGGGTGACAAATCAAAGCCACACGATTTTTATCAACTGCATCAGCTTCAGGTGGTGCGGTTAAACATTCTATTTGCCCGGCAGGCCCTGGAATCATAATGACTTTGGTTCCTTGAGGAAATTCTGTGGGTGTCTCTGACATGTTACTGAGTGAACTTCAAAACCACGGATTATAACACCCGTTTGAGGTTGTGATATAGACGAATGCACGCAAAAACAGGGCGATATTTAAAATCAAAAACGATAGAAAGAGCAGTAGAAATTTAATTAGGTTCTTAGTGCGAAAGGTATTGAGTGTATGACAGTTTGCAATGATGCCAGGCAAAATGACAACAGAGTACGCCAAGAAATGAGCAATGACCGTGCCGGCGATAAATGATTTACTCAATTTCACTATTAATAGACCACCGAATAATAGCAGCAGGTTAACAATCAGATCCTTTGTTAAAGTGTTTATATGTGTCATGTTTGATTTGACACCTAAAAACATAAAAGGTCACTTATAGTTCTGAGATATAAATGATAAACTCGTTACACATTGTTTTTATTTCATCAAAAGATTTCACCATCCTTTGATCGCTGTAGGTCACTAAAGCGGTTTTTGCATCCACTAAATTAAGCGTTAAAGTGGTGTTTTCACCAACGTTTGTTAACTGACTTTCAATAAACCACCGCACACCAAACTGATGACTGAAATAGGGGAAGGGGCTACCTTGATGAGACTGAAGCGCAATATGTGATAAGTATTGGAAGTCTTTATGTTTTGACACAGCTTGCTTGAGTTCATTGGGAATGCTTTCAGGATTGAATTTACTGTTTTCGTAAGTTTGTGTGTGCAATATCACCACTGGCACGGATATGGGTTTTGTTGCCCGCTGAATCAGACCCAGCAATGTCCAAGCTAGAAAGATGACGAGTAATAAACTCCCGGCGGTCAATTTGACTTTATTAAGCAGTTTTGAGGTAGGTGGATTGGTGTTCTGCTTAATTGCTTTTATTTCAGTATTTTCAATGGGTTGTAGCCAGCGATAACCCACCTTTGGAATGGTTTCAATCAATGAGTGAGCAGTTAAAGGTTGTAACTGGGCGCGCAAATCTGAGATACAGCGAGTCAGGGCGTCATCTGAAATGGTTTGATTGGGCCAAACCGCATCGAATATTTGTTGTCTGCTGATGGCATATTCAGCATGTTCGACCAATATTTTTAAAACGCGCAGATTAACCGGACTCAGGCGAACCCTTTGAAAACCATCAATGTCGCTGACTTCTCCAGTGTTGATATCAACGACCAAGCCAGCAGTTTGCCAAATTTTTTTACCCTCATTCATGAAGTGCAGTTTATCATGAACCTGGCTGAGTAAATTCTGTCCTCAGCTTTTGCTCAGCTTATACTCAGGTGAATTTGTGATGTTATATTGATAATGAACAGCACGTTAAAAAGAAGAATGCTTATGAAAAAAATTAAAAAGATTGTTTTATTTATTGTGGTACTGGCTTTTTCCTTGTTTGCTCTTACTGTGATTATTAATTTGCCGGTTTTTGATGAGAAATTATTGCCAGAAGTCGTGGCAATAAAGAATCTTAAAGCCAAGCCTTACTCTGAAAACAATGCCCATCCAGCCTTGCTAGCAATCAACAATGCAGGTGATGACCTATTGGTATCAACAGCTCAAATCAGAAGAATACTGAACCAAAAAATAGCTGAGACAGGTTTGGATTTTTTTGATAATGAGGAATACGATCGCTACATCAATTCTGAGATAGATAAAGAGTGGCAGCACCGATATAAGTCATGTAACTCAAGGCGAGAAAGCACTTGCTTAACTTCTTTAGTCGAAGAGTTACAAGATCATCCAATCACAGACCCGCGATTGCAGGCGCAATTGAAAAAATATCAGCAACTACTCATGTTTAGTGACTTTAGTGACTCTGTACTTTTAGATTTTCAAGCGCCAATCATTCCTTATGGCGCGGTGATGAAATTAAAACGCCTGCATTTAGCTCTTAGCTACAATGAAGAGGCATTTCATGAATTTTTTAATGTGATTGATCAAGATTTACAATTTTGGCAAATGTTGCTTGAAAAAGGCCATTTGATGATAACCAAAATGGTAGCGATCGCATCAGTTCATGACAGCATCAGTGCGGTGTCTGCTGCTGTGCGCACAAAACAATTAGACCAAAATCAATTGATGGCATTACAAAACCAGTGGGATGTTTTTTCTATCAGTTCACTGAATATGAAAGCGGTTTTTGATGCAGAGTTCAGAGCTGGGATTAATATGTTTGCCGAGGCGGAGCAAAGTGGAGAGTTTCGTTATCTCAACCTTGTTGACTTTTTTCAGCTTAATGCAACTCATAATTTGGCGTACACTTTGACCGCTGAAGTGAGAAATCTGGCCAAATTAAATGCAGCAGAATTCTATACCCTGAAAGACAGTGAACGTTTTAAAAATGACGCAGAGCATGTTTTTACTTTGTCACCATCTTCATTTTATAACCCGACAGGGAAAATGTTGCTTAGTTACAGTATTTTGCCTTACACAGACTACATTGCTCGTATTCACGATTTAAATGGCATGATTCATTTGTTGAAATTACAAATTGAATTAGCTATGTATGCAGATCGCCCAAAAAAAGCAGTGATTGCTCAGTCGAAATATGTCAATCCATACACACTTGAGGCGATGAATTACAACGAAGAAACCAACAGCATTTATTTTGAGTGTATGGATAAAACCTCAGATTGTGAATTGGCTTTATAAACTTGAATGGCAGCGTAAATTATGCCGCATCTAAGGGGGCAGATGCGGCTCTTGAGAATTTTTTTAAAATGACTTTTAATTGGCCACTGTGACGGTGGTTTCCAATGCTTTGAGTCCTTTTTTGATTGTTTTAACGAATTCATTATAAACTTGGGCACTGCCTTTATACCTGTTGCTTGTTGCCTTAAATTTCAGTTTGTTTTTATCGTTTATCAGCTGCCATTGGATCACAGGTGTTTGATTTTCTTTGGTTTCAGGCACTTTTATTTTGACATCCATGTTTGACTCAAAATGAGTTTCGCTCATTATTTCAAACGGAGTGTTCAATAAAAACGGTATGTTCCTTTGTGATGACAGGCTTTTGTCCAAATAATTTTTTTCCAAAAAGAATGGAATTCTGTTGTGAGCTTCACTGGTTTCAAACCTTGAATTCATCTCAATAATTAAAGGTTCCTGATTGTTGCCCAAACCATAATATTCAAACGATATCAGTTCTAAATCCGAATATTCTTCAGATAACCAGGATTGCACATTTTGCATTAATTCCGCTGATTGATTATTTTTTAATGATTGGCGCATACCTGAGGCCATGTAGCCGGTCATTTGAATGGTTTCACTGATATTGATGTGGTTGAGGTCCCTGTCAATGCTGCGTTCTATTGATATAAGGCTGTGTTCAGGTTTTGATGAGGGGATCAGCTTAAGCAGTGAATCCTCCGTGTGTAAAACCAAAGCCTGAGTGTTCATAAGGTTCTGTGGAGGCAGTTGATGACTGATGGCAATTTCTTTGTCTGTGGTGTCAATATATGTGCCGCCATGCATGCCGGGAATGTAATTGATGGCATGATCAAACTGACCTAATGAAGGTGCTTCAGGGCTTATTTTTTGTGAGGTTTGCACCAATGCTATGTTGCTCTGAATGCCTTCGGCTTTCAACAAATCATGGAGTAATACCGCATGGTCTTTACAGTCACCATAACCTTTTTTCAATGTTTCAGTCGCAGAATTTGGGATTAAGGCACGAGTGCCGAATTCAATCGCCTGATAATTGATGTTTTGCTGGATATAAGTAGCCGCTTTGATGACTTTTTCATCCACTGTTTTAGCGCCTGAAAAAATAGCCAATAACTGAGCTTTGCTGATTTTAGTATTAAGCTTGTCGTCAATCATTTCCAGGTATTCTTGACCTACTTTTTTCCATGATTTATTTTTTTCATTGATCACAAGCCAATTGGCTATGTCTTCAGTGTATGGCATCAAAGGATAAAAAGTGATTTGCGGAATGTTGGATGACATCCAGGCTTGCAATTTTTTTTGTTTAACAACCTCTAATGGTTCTTTGGATTCTGAAACAATCTGGTCCGTATCACCAGTTACAAACACCGCCTTCAACCCCATTGGATAGGAGGAAACAAAGAAATGCTTTTGGAAGTCGTATTCATCCTGTGTTGACTTGGTTTCAGTCGTGATGGTGTAGCTGATAATCATGTCTTCAGACAGCTTCGGTACCGGTATGTTGATAATCATGTCATCATCTGCGGTGATGCCATCTTGTTTGCTGGATAAGTAAACGCTCTTTATATCCAGTTCTTTTACTAAATTAAAATCTTTGTCCAGGACCTGAAATTGATTGATGTAGACATTTTCGTAGGATTGGTCGTATTCAAATTGAATGGTTTTAAAGTTTTCTAATCCTTTTAAATTGTTAACTTTTATTTTTCTGTCATAAGTGGTTTTTAGTTTTTTGCCTTTTTCGAAATGTATGCCGACTGAATAGTAGAGGTATTCGGCGTCCCCCCTGTTCTGGAAAGAAAGTTGATTAATTTTGCTTTTAATCACTTCAGGTGTGGTCACTTTAGTAATTGGTGTGTTGATGTTTTGATAATTACCTACTCCAATATTCAACTGAATGTGTTTCATCAGTTCCTGAACGTGTTTATTCTCTGGTGCAATTTCTTGAGCCTTTTCAATGGCAATTAAGGCATCTGTAAACTCACCATAACTGGTAAGAATGTCCGCCTTGTAATAATGCAGGTTTAAATTTTCCGGATATTTTTTGATGAATTCATTGATGATTTCAATGGATTTATCGTATGCCTTGATTTCATAAAGTCCATCTGTAACATCGAAAATATTTTCTATATTTATGCGGTTTTCATCTTCAATGGTTTTTAATGCGGCTAATGTGGCTGGTTCATTGTTGGAAAAACCTGCATATTTAACCAGTTGTGCCAATGCGGTTGAGCGTTTGGTTATGGCATCAAGGTGTTTTTCTATTTGCTTATAGGCTTGTTCCCAATGAGCGGACTTATCAAGAAGTTCAATAAAATAAAAAAAGTCTTCATCTGAGGTGTAATTATCAGCAAATATTTCTGTATAGACATTAATGGCTTCATCAAAAGCTTCTGTTTGTGCTAAAAACCAGGCTTGCCAGCTTTTTATGGCCACGTCATTCTGGATGGATGGTTCGGCTGCATTGATGTGTTCAAGCCCTACAATGTATTGCTTTGATTGATTGATTTGGTTTAACAATAAATTCAAAGCATCAGCCGACTGAACCAGTTGGTATGCACCTTCAAAAAAGACTTTTCCATCTTGTCCATTTTCGACGACATAGTTAGCTATTGAAATGTAGAAATTAGATAAAGCGGTATTTTGATCTGGATTCGTGAACAGAATTTCAGTGTTTTTTGTTGATGAAGACCTGAAATTTTCATATATCATTTTTATGGCTGAGCTGTTATTGAGCTGATTGCTACTGGCGAAAATAATGGTGTGGTAACAGTTGCCAACTTTTTTCATTGCGGCTTGAATAGCCAATTGTTTAATTTCTTGGTTAAACCCTGAACCTTCGTAATATGCGATTTCAAGGCCGTTTGAAACAAAAGATTTCTTGGACAAACTTGTTTCTAGCATCAAATCTGCTACCGCTTTGATGGCATATTCCTGTTCGGTCTGATTGATTTCAAAACAGTGCGGAATGATGCTGATGAAATTACCATTCTTTATATTGACCAGCATCAAGCTATAGAAATTTTCATCATTTTGTATTTCCATGTCTTCATTACTGACGGGAATATAATTTTCAAATGGACTAAGTCGGGTGTTGAATTGTGGGTCAATAAAAGGCGGGTTGTTTTCGTCTATAGTGAGTTGCATCTCAACTATAAATGGATTGATGTTGGGATTGTTTATTTTTATGTTGTTGATGATTTCTTGGAAGTGTCGTTTGTTTCTGTTTAAGCCTTTGGGAGAGACATAATTCAGGGTGTAGGCTCCATTGCCTTGCCACGGTAGCCACATAAAAAAATTCATTTCCAATCCATTGATTTGTCCAGATAGTTCAACCATTGGTCCAGCCAGGCCATTGGCTGATACATTCTGATTGAAAGTTAAAGGTTGGTCAAATAATGGTGTAATGACATCTAACTGAGACTTCAGAAAGTTATCCCTGATGTACTGTTTATACTCATTCAAATTTTTGGGCAATTGTTCTTGTGAGTTGATTGTATGTAGCGGTTGTTTATGGACGACCACCACTTCTCCGGTTTTGATGTTTATCAGTGCAAGCTCGGCAACAGGATGATTTCTAACCTGCCAGTTTTTGTCAAAATCTAGGGTGAGGTTCAGAGATTCTATTTCAGTTGTTTTGGCTTGCGCTGTCAGAGTCAGAAGTGTCAAGAAGAAGATTTTTAGAAAGCCAAGAAGTTTTTGCATGATTATTCCTTTAAATTGGGGTTCATATAAAATTAACTGATAGTCAGCCATGTCCAGAGTGATAATTTAAGGGGCTTTTGACTCAAAGTCAAAAACTTGCCGTCTCAAGGCATAAATCAACATCAAAACTACAGGAATGCCAATCAGTGTTGTCATCAGATAAAAATTGGCATAACCCATTTGGTCTACCATGCCGCCAGAGTAGCCGCCGAGAATCTTAGGAAATAGGCTGATAACCGAACTGAACATGGCATACTGTACAGCCGTAAATTGCTTGTTGACAAGCAGCGATAAAAAGCCAACAAACACCGCTCCAGCAAACCCTTGTGCCAAATTGTCAGCAGAAATAATGAAAGTGAGGAACTCCAAACTTTTATCTGTGAGCATGGCCATCCACATAAACAATAAATTGGTGCCAGCGGTCAGAATGGCACCTAAAATCATCATTCTCATAACACCATATTTAACCACCATAAATCCGCCCAACAAACCACCAGTGATGGTCATGCCTAAGCCAAATAATTTGGTGATGCTCGCGATTTCAGTCAAAGTAAAACCTTTGCCTTGATAAAACAAATTGGCCGTGACCCCCATGACAATGTCCGCGATTTTATAGGTACAAACGATGCCAAGCATAAGCCACAAGTGTTTTCGATGCTGTTTGAATAAATCAGCAATCGGTGTCCAATAAACTGCCTTGATCATGTCCTTGTTGACTAATGGTGTCTGAGCCATCAACCAGCCAATCACGACACCAGCCAGAATGGCTGTGATCAATTGACTGCTGGTTCCGATAACAGAGCCCAATGACTGATTGTTAAACACTGCTGCTGTTGTTGACTGTAGTGATTGGAATATTACATCGGTGAATTGATAAGTAAATATCAGTGCAGTGATGGCCATGATAAAGATCATCAGTACAGCTATGTAGTCACTTAACTCATAATTCAATTGTTTTGGTTTAGCTGGTTCTTTGGATTTTAGGGTGGTGATGATACCCACCAACATACAACATGCCATAGCCAAATAGCTCACTTGCCATGCCGTGTAGTTATAGTTGTCTAAACTGGTGCCGATGAAACCTGCAATGTATAAAGCGCCAGCACCAGAAGTGACCATGCCGACTCGGTAGCCAACAATGTACACTGAAGACAACATGGCAATGTCTTTCTCTGTTGATGCTTCAATTCGCCAGGCATCGATCACAATGTCTTGTGTAGCAGCTGAAAATCCCAATAATGTCACTGCCAATGCCATTTGTGTCAGCGCTTGGTTGCCAGTGGCCGGATCGGTCATAGCCATGGCAAAGATGGCAAACACAATCACCAATTGAATAAATAGTAGCCAACTGCGTCGTTGCCCCATTTTTTTTGTCAGGATTGGAATAGGTAACTGATCCACCAAAGGTGCCCACAAAAATTTAAAAGAATAACCTAATGCGGCCCAACTGAAATAAGTAATGATTGATCTTTCCACGCCCACTTGGTCGAGCCAAGTTGACAATGTGTAAAAAATCAGAAAATAAGGAACACCTGCAGAGAAGCCAAAAAAGGTCATGTGCAAAAACTTGGGGTGAAGTAAGTGCTTCAGTGTCTCGGTCATTCTTATGGGTTAAAAAAATGGTCAGTTTAGCACGAATGATTCGATTTTATTTAAGCTGGATGAGTTATCCATAGGAAACACAGCGGATGAGGTGATTTTTGCTTTTGTGTTCTTGACATAAATAAGTTATGATTTCTATCAAAAAGAGGAAAAGAGTGCTTAATGATTAAGGCAGAAGAGTTACAACAATACTTCCCGTTCAATGCCATTAAATTGAAATTTTATCCTTTGATACTCAGGGAGTTTGAGTTTTTTGATATGTCAAAAGGCGAACAGCTCTACACCATCAATCGACGTGCAGAGAATACGAAATACCTGACCAAAGGAATCATTAAGGTGGTGAACGATAAAGGGCGGGAGAAAATAATCAAATCGACTTCTTTGTCATCAAAATACCCCATCGGTGATGCCAATAAATCAAACACCCTGGATGCCACTGTTGCTTCAAGTTCGGCGACAGGTTTTCAAATCAATTCTACTTTTCTGGATCATTTTAAAGTGTGGTGTGATGTGCACGACAAAGCGCCTGCTGACAGCCCATTGCGTGGACATGATTCTTATGAGTGGGTGGTCGGTTTATTAAAGTGTCAATCGGTACAAATGTTACCACAAGGCAATGTCGGTGAATTGTTCGAAGAACTGGAAACCAGAACAGTAAAAGCTGGTGAAGAAGTGATTGCAGAAGGTGATCCTGGCGATTTTTGTTACATCATTGCTGATGGTGAAGCTGAGGTTTTTCAATGTGTGGCTGAAGGAGAACAAAAAGTGGCCGACTTGCATAAAGGTCATATGTTTGGAGAAGCCGCTTTGGTCAGTAGTGAGCCACGAAATGCTTCAGTAAGGATGAAAACCGATGGTTTGTTAATGAAGCTAGCCCGCCAAAAATTCACCCGGTTGGTCAAAGCTCATGTGGTCAGGTGGATAACTGCTCAAGCTGCCATCGATAAAATCACCCGAGGAGCCGTTTTATTGGATGTCAGGGAAACAGAAGAGTTTGAACGCCAGGGTATCAGAGGTTCGCTAAACATTCCAGTGAATCAAATACGCAAGCAAATCAAACGCCTTGACTTAAGCAAAGAAATCATCACTTGCAGTAACTTGGGCTCGCGGTGTGCATCAGCAGCCTTTACCTTAACCACTTTAGGCTATGATGTATACGTACTTCAAGGTGGTATTAACAACCTGATCAGGACGCTTAACATCTGATTCAATGCATTATTATTGGTTCAGTTCGACCTTTGTCTATGGCGAAAATTAGGGTAATCTGATATAATTCACCGCCGTTGAAAGTTACCTGTGAACAATCTCTTATCATGATTCAATCGTGTTTTAAAAGGTGACTTTCTAGAACCGTATGTGGTGACATAACTTGGTCACCTTTTCATGGACATAATTTCATTATTGGCAGGTCATTTGTCAGATGAAAAACATAAAAACTCACAAATTATGACGAATTCAATTCAAAGTGCCGGTAAACAATTCAGATTAGCTGTGGAGCACAACCAGCCCCTGAAAGTGGTCGGTACCATCAATGCCTATACCGCTCGAATGGCAAAAAATATTGGGCATCAAGCCATTTACCTGTCAGGAGGTGGAGTTGCTGCCAACTCATTAGGGATGCCTGATTTGGGCATTTCATCACTTGAAGATGTGCTCACTGATGTCAGAAGAATCACAGATGTTTGTGACTTGCCATTATTGATTGATGTAGATACCGGTTGGGGCGGTGCTTTTAACATCGCCAGAACGACGCGTTCTGTGATTAAAGCTGGTGCAGCGGCAATGCATATCGAAGATCAGGTGTCGCAAAAACGCTGTGGTCACAGGCCCAATAAAGAAGTGGTTTCAAAAGGTGAAATGGTGGATCGCATCAAGGCTGCAGTTGATGCCAGAACCGATAATGATTTTGTTATCATGGCAAGAACAGATGCACTGGCCATAGAGGGTGAAGAAGCAGCCATTGAGCGCGCTGTGGCTTGTGTTGAAGCGGGTGCTGACATGATTTTTCCTGAAGCCATGAAAACCCTTGAACAATACCAACGATTTAAAGGTGCAGTAGGGGTGCCTGTTTTGGCCAATATCACCGAATTTGGTCATACCCCATTGTTTACCAGTGATGAACTGGGTGAACATGGTGTGGACATTGTATTGTATTGTTGCAGTGCCTACCGTGCGATGAATCGCGCAGCAGAACTGGTTTATCAATCGATTCTGGTTCAGGGGCACCAAAAAGATGTGTTGGACATCATGCAAACCAGGGAAGAGCTGTATGGTCATTTGGACTACCACAGCTATGAACAAAAATTAGATCAATTATTTTCAGAGGATAAATAATATGGGAAACGCCAAAAAAGCAGGTGGTGCTGGCCTTAGAGGGCAAAGCGCCGGTGAAACTAAATTATGCACAGTGGGTAAAATTGGCGCGGGTCTGACCTACCGAGGTTATGACGTGGATGATTTGGCTACCAATGCCAGTTTCTATGAAACAGCTTATTTGATTTTACATGGTAAATTACCCAATCAGGCTGAACTGGATGCGTATAAAAAGAAAATCAACTCAATGCGTGAATTGCCAGATGCTGTGAAAAAGACATTGGAATTGATTCCAAGGGACGCACATCCGATGGATGTGATGCGTACTGGTTGTTCAATTCTTGGTAATGTTGAAGGTGAAACTGATTTTTCTCAGCAATGGGACAAAGCCGATCGTTTGGTCGCTATTTTCCCATCAATCATCTGTTACTGGTACCGTTATGCTACTGAAGGTATTCGTATTGATACAGCATCTGACATTGATGGCGTAGGTGCTCACTTTTTAGAATTATTACATGGTAAAAAACCCAGTGAATTACATGCACGTGTGATGGATGTTTCATTAATCCTTTATGCAGAGCATGAATTTAATGCCTCAACTTTTACGGGTCGAGTGGTGGCGTCAACCTTATCAGACATCCATTCATGCGTAACTGCTTCAATTGGTGCACTTCGCGGCCCATTACATGGTGGTGCGAATGAAAAAGCCATGGCCTTGTTACAAAAATTCTCAAGTGTTGAAGAAGCTGAAGCTGGTATTGATGAAATGCTTAGAACCAAACAGTTGATTATGGGCTTTGGTCACGCTGTTTATACTGAAGTGGATCCACGCAATGCCATCATCAAACGCTGGTCAGAAAAACTGGCTGAAGAGGTGGGTGATACTGTGTTATACCCCGTCAGCTGTGCGGTTGAGAAAAAAATGTGGGATGAGAAAAAATTATTTCCTAATGCAGACTTTTTCCACGCTTCAGCCTATCACTTTATGGGCATTCCAACTGAATTGTTCACGCCCATTTTTGTGATGTCACGTGTGACCGGTTGGACAGCGCATGTGATGGAACAAAGAGAAAATAACCGCATCATCAGACCCAACGCCGACTACACTGGTCCGGATACACGTAAAGTTGGACCGATTGAAGAACGCGACTGATTGCCTTAGTTCATATAAATAAGTAAAGCCTGGTTAAAACCGGGCTTTTTTTTGCTTTGATTTGGGATGCGTGCTGACTCATCAGCATGATTGTTCAACGACGACTTTTGCTGACAAACTGTTGGTAACCTGAAATAAATAGCGTAAGTATTATTTTTTGCTACCAACGGTCATTTATTTACACTTTCAAATGAATAAGTTAAATTGATTAATCAATAGGCATAAGATAATGGCATTAAAGATTTTGGGAACATGTGATGAGTGAATCGATATATCAGTGGATTAAATCCGGTTTGGTCAAACCGGAATACAAACAAAAGGCTTTAGAACTGGCCGGTGAAAGGCCCAGTGGAACTGCTTGGTTACAATTCAGTAAACAGGTTTTAATCAGTTTGGGCCTGTTGTCATTGGCCATAGGCGTGGTGTTTTTCTTTGCTTATAACTGGAATGAGTTAGGCCGAAGTTTTAAATTCATGATATTGCAGCTGTTGTTGGTGATGACTTTCCTGGCTTATTTTTTAAAATCTGGTAACAAAGTATTGGCGCAGGCTTTGTTACTGGCAGGTGTCATTGTGTTGGGCGCCTTGCTGGCTTTGTTTGGACAAACCTATCAGACGGGCGCTGATCCCTGGCAATTGTTTGCCACTTGGGCGGTGATGATTCTACCTTTGGTCATCTTTGCCAAGTCAGAAGCTTTATGGGTATTTTGGGCATTACTGACAAATACTGGCTTGACCTTATATATGTATGTTAATCCTTCATTCTTTGGTATGGTGTTTTTAAGTCGTCAAATTCCCTGGTTGTATCTACTGGTTAATGGTTTGCTGTTGGTGCTGTTGGAATGGTTGTCCAACAAACAGGCTCCTCAAAAAGTGTCATTAACTTACCGCTGGGCGGCTCAAGTAGTGGGACTGGCTGTTCTTTATGCTTTGACCATGATTGCTATGGAAGTAGTATGGCGCAATGACAACCAATTTATCAGTGGCTTATTGTATTTGGTGGCCATGTCAGGATTTTTTGCATACTACCGTTTCGTTAAGAAAGATTTGATGCTGCTGACAGGCTGGTGTTTGGCGTTGATCATCTTTATCTTGGCATTGCTCGCCGAAACTGTGTTCAGTCATATGGATGCAGGTGGCATGCTTTTGATGGCGTTGACTTTGATTGGTCTGACTACCGTAGCTGTTACTTGGATCAAGAAAACCCATGAGCAATTCAAATTGGAGAACGACCATGAGTGAATCTAAATTATGGGAGCAATTGGAACAAGTTGAACTGGTTTCAGGTGATCAGCCGGAATCTGTTGGAAAAGGTGATGCTACTTTATGGTATGTAAGGGTTTTGCAGGGTTTTGCAGGTTGGTTGGCAGCAGTTTTTCTGTTGGCGTTTTTGGGCTTCGGTGTAGCAGGTTTGTTTGACAATGGCGAAGCGCTGATCATCTTAGGTGTGGTTATAAATATTTCCGCTCACGTTTTTTATAAGACAAAACCAGACAGTGATTTCTTTGAACAAATGGTGTTGGCTTTCAGCTTAACGGGTCAATTTTTGTTTGCATTTGGTTTGTTCGAACTGTCTAACTTTAAAATGCGTGAATGGCTGGTTGTGGTTGGTTTATATCAAATGCTATTGGCCTGGTTGGTGAATCATTACCTTCATCGGTTTTTATGTACATGGTTTGCTGTTATCGCTTTCTTTTGGGGTTTTGAATGGTTGGTTTATACCGGAGTCGGTAGTGCCATAGTTTCAGCATTGTTCGTTTGGTTGTGGTTAGAAAAAACAGGCTGGGAGGCTGAAAAAGATTTTTATGAGCCCATTGCTTATGCGCTTGGATTCTCAATTTTAACTTTGAATGTACAAAATGTGGTTTGGCTGTATGGCTTATTTCACGGGAGAAATGGTGGACTTCATTGGTGGATGGAAAATGCACCAACCATTTCCACCATTTTGAATTCGGCGGTGCTTTTGTATTTTGTCTACCGTGCCAGTCAGGAGCAATCGATAAATTTTGCCACAAGAACTGGTAAGCTGGTGATATTGGCAGCCGTGTTGCTGTTGTTTTCAGCCATGCCTGTCATTGGTTTAAGCAGTGCGTTGTTGGTTCTTTTGGTGGGGTTCGCCAGACAAAAGCTGGTGTTAATCATTATGGGGGCTTTGGCTTTATTAGGATTTTTTAGTTGGTATTATTATTCTTTGCACCAAACCTTGTTGGTTAAATCAGTGATTCTGATAGTCATCGGTGTGGTGTTATGCGTAGGTTATTGGTTGCTGCGCAAAACCTATCAAAGCAGTGATTCGGATGTTCATGAGCAACAGTCCGTAGTAGTGGGGCAGTCATCGACAACTGTGCAGAAAATTGCAGTCGCTGTTACTTTGGTAATTTGTTTAGTAGGTGTTAATCATGCCATCATGCAAAAAGAAAATACTTTGGCCAATGGGAAATCGGTATTCTTAGAATTAGCGCCGGTCGATCCTCGCTCAATCATGCAAGGTGATTTTATGCGTTTGCGATTTGATGTCGCCAATAAAATCAGATCAAGTGACGTTTATAAAATCGACAGGAAACAATCGTTGGATGGTTATATTGTGGTGGACGTGGCTGACAATGGTGTGGGAACATACCATGCCATTTACACGGGCCAAACATTGAATGATAATCAGGTATTGATGCAGTTTCGCAGTCGCCATGGTCGTATTCAATTTGCTACCAATGCGTTTTTCTTCCAAGAAGGTGATGCCAAATTATTTGATAACGCGCGTTTTGGAGAGTTTAAAGTGAGCGATGACGGTGAATTGTTACTTAAGGCCATGTATGACCAGGACTTGAATTTATTGGGTGAAAACCGTTTGGATTAGTTTTTAACTTGATTACAAAGTTGCTCTATTGACTCCAGCAGCCTTAATGTAGGCCTGCTGAATGTGTCAGGATTTAGGGTGATGATTTGTTGTTTGTTAATTGCTGGAATGCTCGACCATTCCAACAATGGGTTGTCAGCCATGGCGCCAGTGGTAATAATATATTCGGGTTTTTTGAGTACCACTGATTCTAAAGTAACTGCGGCGCTGAGCAGTTCTAGGTCCTGAAATATATTTTTCAAACCACAAACTTCTAAAGCTTCTGACATCCAGTGTTTACCATTGACGGTATAAATGGGTTTAGAAGAGATTTGTATCAACGCAGTATGATTTTGGATCTCTCGTTTGAGTTTTGATAATTTTTGTTGAAAAAGCTCAGTGGGTTCAAGTGGGGTTGTGCCCAGTATACTGGCAATCTCATTAATGGCATTGGGAATGTCTTTTAAGTGGTTGATGGTGATTTCATGTAGATTAAACTCCAGCGAAGAGAGTTGTTGAATGACCTGATTGGCGGTGCCGTTTTTCCAATAAAAAATCACATCAGGGTTTAATGTTTTAATTTGTTCAAGATCAAGTCTAAAGGCATCACCGATCATAGGTAGTTTTTTAACTTCTTCCGGATAGTTACTGTAAGCACTGACGCCAACCAAAGTGTTACCACCACCTGCTGAATAGACCAATTCTGTCAGGTGTGGAGATAGAGTCATGCTGGAAATGGTTTTGCTTTGACTATTGATGCTCAAAAATAAACCAACCAAACAGCAGAACAAACTATATTTCATGAGTAGATAGACGAAGTAAAAAGTGCCTATTGTATAGATAAGGATACACGATAAAAAGGGTATTTTTAGACTGAAGCATTGATTGCCTTGAATAAGTCTTAAAAAGGGATTGTATTTATTTGGAAAAGGCCTATAATTCGCATCCTGCTCAGGCTTAGGGAAGCAGTCATAAAAAGCATGATAAATTACTGGTTTTTTATGTTGACTTTCAATTGATATTCTACGAAAATGCCGTGCTTTGCTCGTTGGAGGGATACCCAAGCGGCCAACGGGGGCAGACTGTAAATCTGCTGTTTTTAACTTCGGAGGTTCGAATCCTCCTCCCTCCACCACTTTAAGAGAATCAATGTGATTGCATTGATTCAGGGTTGAGCGGGTGTAGTTCAATGGTAGAACATTAGCCTTCCAAGCTAAATACGTGGGTTCGATTCCCATCACCCGCTCCATTGTTTGCCCATATAGCTCAGTCGGTAGAGCACTTTCTTGGTAGGGAAGAGGTCACTGGTTCGACTCCAGTTATGGGCACCACTACTATTTTTTAACTGCTTGTTTTTGGAGTAGCAACAATGTCAAAAGAGAAATTTGAACGCACCAAGCCCCATGTAAACGTGGGCACAATCGGTCACGTTGACCATGGTAAAACAACCTTGACTGCAGCGATCACAAAAGTTGCTGCTGAAACGCATGGTGGTACATTTAAAGATTACAGTCAAATTGATAACGCGCCAGAAGAAAGAGAGCGTGGTATCACAATTTCTACAGCGCACGTAGAATATGAAACTGCTGATCGTCACTATGCACACGTAGACTGTCCAGGTCACGCGGACTATGTTAAAAACATGATTACAGGTGCGGCACAAATGGACGGTGCGATTTTGGTGGTATCTGCTGCTGATGGTCCAATGCCACAAACCCGTGAGCACATTTTGTTGGCGCGTCAAGTAGGTGTGCCTTACATTGTTGTGTTTTTGAACAAATGTGACCAAGTTGATGACGAAGAGTTGTTGGAATTGGTTGAGATGGAAATTCGTGAGTTGTTGAATGACTATGAGTTTCCTGGTGATGATACACCATTGGTAATGGGTTCTGCATTGAAAGCATTGGAAGGTGATTCGTCTCCTATCGGTGTTCCAGCGGTACAAAAATTGTTGGATGAGATGGACTCTTACTTCCCGACTCCGGAACGTGAAACAGATAAGCCATTTTTGATGCCTATTGAAGACATTTTCTCGATTTCAGGCCGTGGTACAGTTGTGACTGGTCGTATTGAGACTGGAGTTATCAACGTGGGTGAAGAGATTCAAATCGTTGGTATTCGTGATACCACCACCACTACTTGTACGGGTGTTGAGATGTTCCGCAAGTTGTTGGATCGTGGTGAAGCGGGTGATAATGTGGGTATTTTGTTGCGTGGAACGAAAAGAGATGACGTTGAGCGTGGACAAGTACTGGCAAAACCGGGTACAATCACGCCCCACACAAAATTTGAAGCTGAAGTTTACGTGTTGAGTAAAGATGAAGGTGGTCGTCACACGCCATTTTTCAAAGGTTACCGTCCACAGTTTTACTTCAGAACAACTGACGTGACTGGCGCATGTGAGTTACCAGAAGGTGTAGAGATGGTTATGCCTGGTGACAACGTCAAGATGAAGGTTGAATTGATTTCACCGATTGCGATGGATGAAGGTTTACGCTTCGCTATTCGTGAAGGTGGCCGTACTGTAGGTGCGGGTGTAGTAGCAAAAATTATTGAATAATTAATATTAGTTAAATTAAATAGTTAATAAATACGGGCAGTGACGAAAAGTCACTGCTTTTAACTTAGAGGCAAATTAACATGGCTGGTCAAAAAATCAGAATAAGACTTAAAGCGTTTGATCATAAATTGATTGATCAATCGGCAGGAAGAATTGTAGATACAGCGAAAAGAACAGGTGCTCAAGTTCGAGGCCCTATTCCGTTACCTACTAAAAAGGAACGGTTCACTGTATTGATTTCTCCTCACGTTAACAAGGATGCAAGGGATCAATATGAGATTCGTACTCATAAAAGATTGGTTGATATTGTAGACCCCAACGATAAAACAGTGGATGCATTGATGAAACTGGACTTGTCGGCGGGTGTTGATGTTCAAATTCAATTGAACTAGGAGTTGAAAAATGTCATTAGGTATTATTGGAAAGAAAGTAGGCATGACACGCGTTTTCAACGACAAAGGCGAGTCTGTGCCAGTCACTGTTATTAATGTTGAGCCAAATGTTGTATCTCAAGTTAAAACTGTAGATACTGACGGTTATAACGCTGTACAAATCACTACTGGTGCACGCAAAGCTTCTAAAGTAAACGCGCCTGCAGCAGGTCATTACAAAAAAGCAGGTGTTGAAGCCGGCTCTATCACCCGTGAATTCAGAACAGATCAAGAATTCAAGCCAGGTGATACATTAGAACTCAGCATGTTTGAAGACGGACAAAAAGTCCGAGTAACCGGCACCTCTAAAGGTAAAGGTTTCCAAGGTGTAATTAAACGTTACAACTTCAGAACACAAGATGCCACTCACGGTAATTCATTATCACACAGAGCTCCTGGTTCAATTGGCCAGTGTCAGACTCCTGGTCGTGTATTCAAAGGCAAAAAAATGTCAGGTCACATGGGTGATGAGCGTGTAACTACCAAAAATTTGGAAGTGGTAAGGGTTGATCAAGAAAACAATTTGCTTTTGATCAAGGGTGCAGTACCCGGTGCTAAAACCAGCACGGTTGTTGTAAGACCATTGGCTTAATCAGGCATAACGGAGAAATATTGTGGAACTGACAGTATCAGGAAAAAAACAAAAAATTGAAGTTTCAGAAGCTGTATTTGACAGAGATTATTCTGAAGCCCTGGTTCACCAGGTGGTAACTTCTTACCTGGCAACCGGCAGAGCAGGTACTAAAGCGCAGAAAAACCGTTCAGCTGTAAGTGGCGGTGGCGCCAAGCCTTGGAAACAAAAAGGAACCGGTCGTGCCAGAGCGGGAACTTCAAGAAGTCCTATTTGGGTTGGTGGCGGTAAAACGTTTGCTGCTCAACCAAGGGATTTTACTAAGAAAGTAAACACTAAAATGTATCGTGCAGCGATGAAATCAATTCTTTCTGAATTGAATCGCACCGATCGTTTGGTTGTTGTGGCTGATTTGGACGTTAAGAACGGTAAAACCAAAGAAGCTGTTGAGTTATTAGGTAAGCATGGTGTAGTTACTGGATGTTTGGTGAGCGCCGAGCCATCAGAAAATTTAGTGCGAGCCACCAATAACTTGCCTTACGTGTTTGTAACCAATCCTATGGGTTTAGATCCAGTGTCATTGGTTAATGCAGACAAAGTCGTCATGACTGTTGATGCAGTCAAGCAAGTTGAGGAGTGGTTGTCATGAGTTTGAATAATCTATACACAACTATATTGGCCCCGGTTATTTCTGAGAAATCTAACAGGGTTGGTGAAACATCAAATCAATACGTTTTCAAAGTGGCTAAGTCTGCCAATAAAGCGGACATCAAAACAGCTGTTGAAAAACTGTTTAAAGTCAACGTAGAAAATGTATCAGTAATGAATGTCAAAGGTAAAACCAAAAGCTTCCGTATGAAGCCTGGTAAAAGACCAGATTGGAAAAAAGCCTATGTAAGAATTCAAGCTGATCAAATGATTGATTTTGGTACCAAAGCTGAGTAAATAGGAGCGAATCATGGCATTAAAAGTACATAAACCAACTTCTCCAGGTAACCGCGGTAAAGTTTCAGTTAAAAGAACTGAGCTTTACAAAGGCAGACCTGAAGCCAGCTTGACTGAAAAGAAAGCCAAAACTGGCGGTAGAAACAATTATGGCCGTATCACCACAAGACACATTGGTGGCGGTCACAAACAAAAATACAGAATCGTAGATTTCAAGCGTAACAAAGACGACATTGTCGCTAAAGTTGAACGCATTGAATACGATCCAAACAGAAGTGCATACATTGCTTTGTTGCAATACCGTGATGGTGAAAAACGTTACATCATCGCTCCTAAAGATTTGGAGCCGGGTATGGAAGTCGTTTCTGGAACTTCAGTTGGCATTAAAGTGGGTAACTGTTTGCCTTTGGATAATATTCCAGTAGGTACAGTTGTTCATAATGTTGAAATGAAACCTGGCAAAGGCGGGCAGATTGCTCGTGCTGCCGGAACATCTGCACGTTTGGTCGCTAAAGAAGGTGTTTACGCCACTTTACGTCTGCGTTCGGGTGAAATGAGAAAAGTACCTGCCAAATGTCGTGCGACTTTGGGTACTGTCTCTAAAAGTGAGCATAACCTTGAAAAAATTGGTAAAGCTGGCGCCACTCGTTGGAGAGGCGTAAGACCAACCGTTCGAGGCGTTGCCATGAATCCAGTTGACCATCCACACGGTGGTGGTGAAGGAAGGACCTCTGGTGGTCGTCATCCCGTTTCTCCATGGGGTATGCCTACTAAAGGACATAAAACGCGTAAGAACAAACGAACTGATAAGTTCATTGTTCGTCGCAGAGATAAGAAATAAGGTAGTTTTATGCCAAGATCACTTAAAAAAGGCCCATTTGTTGACATCTCATTGATGAAAGCAGTGACTAAGGCCGTAGAAGAAAACAGCAAAAGACCGATCAAAACCTGGTCAAGAAGATCAATGATTCTTCCTGAAATGGTTGGATTGACTTTGGCTGTTCACAATGGAAAACAACACGTTCCAGTTTTGATTTCTGAAGAAATGGTCGGACACAAGTTGGGTGAGTTTTCTCCAACCCGTACTTTCAAATCTCACATCGCTGATAAAAAAGCGAAAGGGAGGAAATAATGGAAATCGTAGCTAAGTTAAAAAGAGCCAACATCTCTGCTCAAAAAGTCCGATTGGTTGCCAATCAGGTAAGAGGTATGAATGTTGAACAAGCTGAACAGTTGTTGACTTTCAGCCCAAAGAAAGCCGCGCACATCGTTAAGAAAGCGTTGATGTCAGCCGTGGCCAATGCCGAACACAACAACGGTATGGATGTTGATGAATTATACATCAGTTCCATTTACGTTGATGAAGGTCCTACCTTGAAAAGAGGTCGAGCCAGAGCCAAAGGTAGAGGCACACGTATTTTAAAAAGAACCAGCCACATCACTGTAAAAGTGGCTGAAGCATCGTAAAGGCAGAATTATGGGTCAAAAAGTACATCCAATAGGCATCCGTTTAGGAATTTCAAAACAACATAATTCCAAATGGTATGCGGAAAAAGGTCAATTTGCTGATCAATTAGTTAAAGACATTAAAGTCAGAGAATATTTGCACAAAGAATTGAAGCACGCTTCAATCAGCAAAATTGAAATTGAAAGACCGGCAAAAAATGCTCGTGTCACCATTCACACTGCCAGACCAGGTATCGTGATTGGTAAAAAAGGCGAAGACATTGAAAAGTTGAAAAACACCCTGTCAAACATGATGGGTTTACCAACTCACGTTAATGTCAATGAAATCAGAAAACCTGAATTAGATGCACGTTTGGTTGCTGAAGGCATTGCTTCTCAATTAGAACGTCGAATCATGTTCAGACGTGCCATGAAACGTGCTGTTTCAAGTGCGTTGAGGTTAGGTGCTCTGGGTATTCGAGTTGCAGTAGCTGGCCGTTTAAACGGTGCAGAAATTGCACGTACAGAATGGTACAGAGAAGGTCAAGTGCCTTTGCACACTTTACGTGCTGACATTGATTATGCAACAGCCAAAGCGTACACCACTTATGGTGTGATTGGTATTAAGGTTTGGATTTACAAAGGTGAAGTTTTTGATTTGGAAAATTACACCAGTGAAGCTGATAAGAAATCAAGCAAAAAAAGTCGGGGTAAAAAATAATGTTACAGCCGAAAAGAACTAAATACAGAAAATATCAAAAAGGCCGAAACCGTGGTTTATCACTAGCTGGTAATAAAGTGAGTTTTGGAGATTTTGGATTAAAAGCAACCACTCGTGGCTTATTAACTGCGCGTCAAATTGAAGCCGGTCGTCGAGCCATTACTCGTCACGTGAAACGTGGTGGTAAATTGTGGATTCGTGTGTTCCCTGACAAACCAATCACGGCAAAACCTATTGAGGTTCGTATGGGTAAAGGTAAAGGTAACATTGATCATTGGGCAGCTGCCATTAAACCAGGCAAAATGATATATGAAATCCAAGGGGTTTCTGAAGAAATGGCCAGAGCAGCTTTTGAAAAAGCAGGTGCTAAATTTCCTGTGCAAACAACATTCGTTAAACGTGTGGTGATGTAAATGCAAGCGAAAGAATTAAGAACTAAAGACCTTGCAAATTTGCAGGAAGAGTTGAACAAATTACTGCAAAAGCAATTCGATTTGAGAATGGCTCGTGGTAATGGTCAGTTAACTAAGGTACATCTGTTGCGTGAAGTGCGTAGAGACATTGCACGCGTCAGGACTGTTATGAACCAAGTGAAAGGATAATGTCATGACTACAGTGAATAAAGAACAAAAAACCAAAAGCGGTGTGGTTACCAGTGACAAAATGGATCAAACCGTAACAGTGCTGATTGAGCGTAAAATCAAACATCCTTTGTATGGTAAGTATGTGAAAAAATCTACCAAAATTCATGCGCACGATCCAGATAACCAATGTAAAGAAGGTGATTTTGTAAGAATCGCTGAATGTCGACCTATCTCCAAGACTAAGTCCTGGAAAGTGGTTGAGATTGTTGAATCAGCTAAATAAGAGGTACTGAACCATGATACAAATGCAATCAAGATTGTCAGCAGCCGACAACTCAGGTGCCAAAGAAGTCCAATGTATCAAAGTATTGGGCGGCTCAAAACGTCGATATGCTGGTATCGGAGACATCATTAAAGTCTCTGTTAAACAGGCCATACCTCGTGGCAAGGTCAAGAAAGGTGAAGTTTACAACGCCGTTATTGTTAGAACCAAAAAAGGTGTCAGAAGATCTGATGGCTCTTTGATTCGTTTTGATGGTAACGCAGTGGTGATGTTGAACTCAAAGTTGGAACCTATTGGTACCCGTATCTTTGGCCCTGTGACTCGTGAACTAAGATCTGGCAACTTCATGAAAATTATTTCATTGGCGCCAGAGGTTTTATAAGGAAACGATTATGCAAAGAATTAAACAAGGTGACGAAGTCATCGTAATCGCAGGACGCAGCAAAGGTCAAAGAGGTAACGTTTTAAAAGTTATGCAAGATGGTCGTTTGCTCGTTAACAATGTAAATACAGTTAAAAAGCATGTTAAGCCTAATCCTCAAATCGAGGAAAAAGGTGGCATCAAGACTAAAGAAGCGCCAATTCATGCTTCTAATGTCATGCTGTATAATCCAGCGTCTGGTAAAGGCGAAAGGGTTGGATTTAAAGTTTTGGAAAACGGCAAAAAAGTCCGTGTTTTCAAATCCAACGGTGAAGTGGTAGACGCTTAAGAGAATTATTATGGCTAGATTACAAAAATACTATAAAGAAGAAGTGGTTCCTAAGCTGATGGAAACTGGCAAGTTTGCCAATATCATGGAAGTACCAAAAATCACCAAAATCACCTTGAATATGGGTGTTGGTGAAGCTGTTGGGAACAAAAAAATATTAACCAATGCAACAGAAGACATGGCAACGATTGCTGGTCAAAAACCTGTTGTTACTCTGGCAAAAAAATCAGTGGCGGGTTTTAAAATCCGTGACGGTTGGCCAATTGGTTGTAAAGTCACCCTAAGACGTCAAAAAATGTACGAATTTTTGGATCGCTTGGTAAATGTTTCCTTGCCTCGAGTAAGAGACTTTCGCGGCTTGAATCCAAAATCATTTGATGGTCGTGGCAATTATTCTATGGGTGTGAAAGAGCAAATCATATTCCCTGAAATCGAATATGACAAAATTGATGAGTTGCGTGGTATGGATATTTGTATCACCACCACAGCAAAAAATGATGAAGACGCGCGTTTATTGCTGGATCAATTTGATTTTCCATTCAAAGGTAGGTAATTAAGATGGCTAAAGAATCAATGGTCCAACGTGACCTGAAAAGAAAAAGAATCGTTGAGAAATATGCTGCCAAACGTGCTGCTATCAAGAAAATTATTGCTGATCCGAACTCATCGTTTGAGCAAATGATGGAAGCACAAGAAGCCTTGCAAAAACTGCCTCGCAACTCATCTCCTGCGAGAATGCGTAAGCGTTGTCAGGTATCAGGCAGACCGCGTGGTTATTACAACAAGTTTGGTTTGAGTAAAACTAAATTCCGTGAAGCTGCCATGCGTGGTGACATTCCTGGTTTGAAAAAAGCCAGTTGGTAATTGAGAGAATAGATTATGAGTTTAAGTGATCCAATTTCAGACATGATTTGTAGCATTAAAAATGCGCAAGCTGTCAATAAAGAGAGTACTGTCACACCTGCTTCAAACTTGAAAAAAGGTATTTTGTCAGTATTACAACAGGAAGGCTACATCAGATCTTTTGAAGTGATTGAAAAGGATAACCATCCTTTCATCAAAATCAACATTAAATATTACAGAAATCAACCTGTAATCGAGATGATCAAAAGAGTCAGTAAGCCTGGTTTAAGACAATACCGCGGTAAAGATGATTTGCCTCGAGTAGATGCCGGGTTTGGTGTGGCTATTGTCTCAACATCTAAAGGTATCATGACCGACAAGTCAGCCCGTGAGGCTCAAGTTGGTGGTGAAGTCCTTTGCGTGGTTAAGTAATAAGGAGCGTGACATGTCAAGAATAGCAAAAAAAACCATTGCTTTAGATTCCAAAGTTAATTTTGAAGTTAAAGACAATGTGGTTACAGTAAAAGGACCCAAAGGCGAGTTGACAATGAACTTGCATGAGTCGGTTTCTGTAGAACAAAAAGATGGCGAGTTGTTGGTTTCAGCTAACAGCGATGACATGATTTATATGGCTGGTACCATGAGATCTTTGATCAATAATATGGTTGAAGGCGTAACCAATGGTTTTTCTAAAAAACTGCAATTGGTCGGCGTTGGTTATCGTGTGGCTATGAAAGGCAGTGACCTGGACTTGAACCTGGGTTTTTCTCACCCTGTGGTTTATCCTGCCCGTGAAGGTATTTCTTTTGAAACACCAACACAAACCGAAATTGTGGTGAATGGCACAGATAAACAAGTTGTTGGTCAAGTGGCTGCAGAAATCAGAGCGATCAGACCACCAGAGCCTTACAAAGGTAAAGGTGTTAAATATGCTGATGAAAGATTGTATAGAAAAGAGGCCAAGAAAGCGTAACGCTTACTTGTGAATAATTATGCATAAGAAGAATTTACATAGAATTAAAAAAGCAACCAAAACCAGAAGCAAATTGCGTGAATTGGGTGTGCCAGCTTTGTCAGTGCACAAATCAGGTCAACATCTGTATGCCCAAATCTTTTCTGGTGACGGTCAATCAACACTTGTTTCGGCTTCAACCAAAGAAAAAGGTTTGTTGGCAGATGGCGCTTCGCGCACTAACATCGATGCAGCCAAAGCTGTTGGAACAGCAATTGCTGAGAAAGCCAAAAAAGCAGGCATCGAGTCTGTAGGGTTTGATAGATCAGGTTATATCTATCATGGAAAAGTTAAAGCTTTGGCAGAAGCTGCACGTGAAGCGGGGTTGAAATTCTGATGAGTGATAAAAGAAAGAATATGGCAGACAAAGAACAAGGCGATAACTTGTTGGAACGTTTAGTTGCAGTTAATCGTGTGGCTAAAGTGGTTAAAGGTGGTAGACAATTTGGTTTCGCTGCTTTGACTGTTGTGGGTGATGGTAAAGGCACCATTGGTTTTGGTTATGGTAAAGCAAAAGAAGTGCCAGTAGCCATTCAAAAAGCCATGGATCAAGCCAGAAGAAACACCATTCAAGTGGATCTCAAAGGCAATACATTGTGGCATGCCACCAAAGCCAAGCATTCTGGATCTCGCGTATACATGCAGCCTGCTTCTGAGGGTACTGGTGTAATTGCTGGTGGTGCAATGCGTGCTGTATTTGATGTGGTTGGTGTTGAGAACGTATTGGCTAAATCACAAGGTTCAAACAACCCGATTAACCTGGTCAGAGCAACCATCAAAGGTTTGCAACAAATGACTTCACCTGAAAGTATTGCTGCAAAACGTGGCAAGACTGCTGAGGAGGTAATGGAAAATCATGGCTAAAGCAAAGAAAGTTGGTCAAGTAAAAGTGACACAAATCAAAAGTACCAACAAATCATTGGCTAATCACAAAGCCTGTGTCAGAGGACTCGGTATCAGAAAAATGCACCAATCACGTGTGGTTGATGCAACACCTGAAAACATGGGAATGATTAACGCAGCTATTCATCTGTTAAAAGTTGAAGAAGTTAAATGATCGTAGGCGGAAAAACTATGAAATTAAATACAATTAAACCAGCAGAAGGTGCTACTAAAGCCAGCAAACGCGTTGGACGTGGTATTGGTTCTGGCTTGGGAAAAACTGGTGGTCGTGGTCATAAAGGTCAAAAATCTCGCTCAGGTGGGTTCCACAAAGTGGGTTTTGAGGGGGGGCAATTGCCTATCCATAAAAGGCTGCCTAAATACGGCTTTACCTCAAAAATAGCTGACACTCGTGCAGAGTTGTGTCTGTATCACTTAAATGGTGTCGATGCAACTGACATTGATTTGAACTACTTGATTGAAAACAACCTGGTCAAGCGTGGTGTGACTAAAGTTAAAGTCATCAACACAGGCAGCATTGAAAAAGCTGTTAACTTGAAAGGTTTACAAGTAACCAAGGGTGCTCAAGAAGCAATTGAAAAAGCTGGTGGAAAAGTAGAATAACTATGTCAAGCAGACAAGAACAAGTAGAAAAGTTACTCGGTAATAAAAAAGGCTTGAGTGAATT